>NZ_LUGJ01000024.1:0-73608 GCF_001682955.1 Megasphaera sp. DISK 18 | reverse complement strand
TTGTGAAACCAAGTAAGGGCCCACAAAGTCGATGTGGTTGATAGGCCGGAAGTGGAAGTACAGCGATGTATGGAGCGGACCGGTACTAATAGACCGAGGACTTGACTTAAGCAGCGAACCAGGTTTAAAGGACCGTAGGGACGCATAAACCTTCGTGAGTCGCTTACTCCGAAGCAAGGCTTCGGAGTGGGTAAGGGAATCTGGAAACAGATAAAATCCCAGACTGGAAGCCGAAAGGCGACTAGTATAAGGACTCAGAAATGTGGCATCTTAAATGACGGATGCCGAAGGCGACCAGACTGCCGCATTCAGCATAATGTGACAGTACTTAAGGAAAGTATTCAGAAGAATAGGCAGTTAAGACAAACATTTTTATGCAGTTGTCAGGATACGAATCCTGAAACATAATTCAGTGGCGATAGCTGCGGGGATCCACCTGTTCCCATGCCGAACACAGCAGTTAAGGCCGCAAACGCCGAAAGTACTTGGGGGGAGGCCCCCTGGGAGGATAGGAAGCCGCTGATTCAGCAAAGAAGCACTAGCAAATGCTAGTGCTTCTTTTATTATATGAAAAATGAAATGAAATAAAAATTACGACGGATGTCGAAGACGACCGGATTGCCGTTGGCGTGGCGATGTGACCGCTTTCCGGATGGATGTCGCAAGACGACTAGAAGGCCGATGCCGGAACTATGCGGTATCTCTTTAGCAGGAAGCCGGAGGCGACCAGACCGAAGTAATCTTACCTATGCAGCATCACTTACGATGGATGTCGAAGACGACGAGACTGCCCTTCTCAAAACCATATATCTTAACAACGCAAAAGAAGCACTGACGAATGCCAGTGCTTCTTCCATATATATGCCCTGCTGTAATTACTTAGCAGAGCGAATAAAAGGAGATAAAAAATGGGAGACAAATTTAATGATCTGACGAGATGGCTATCAAACGGAGCAGCGCCTAGGAATTTAAACTATCCGTCATAATGTGGTACTTCTTATTTTCCTGATAGACAATCATGGACACGCGGTCATTTTCATCAAAGGATACGGTCAGATAGTAGTCGGGATAGACGACATCACTCAATAAATAAGCAGGCCCAATGGCTTTTAATTCGTACATAAGGGTAAAGGCCGGACGAAGCGTCTTTATGACGTCACTTTTTTTATCGCCGATTTTTAGGCCGTAAAAGGAATGGCTAACAGCGTCATCGGGACTGATTACCGTCATTTCCTGAGTGCGGCGCAGGCCGTACAAATCAGAAAACACGGAAGATTCCTGTAGGGCAGTCGCCTGGTCAGCAAAGGCAGGGGGCGTCGTCAAAACGGGAAGGGCTAACGCCAGCATTATGAGGACAATATATTTTTTCATGGGTATATCTCCTTCATAATTCGTTGATTTTTACTTAAGGGTATTAGTTTGGATAGGAATGTAGTTTACAGAGAATTTTATTCGGTAATTGAACGATGATGATTCCTGTGATGATGAAGATGGCTCCGATTAATTGAGTCGTTGTAAACATTTCATTGAGGAAAAATGCACCGAGAACGGATGCGATTAAGGGATTCAAGGCCGTAAATAAGCCGGCTTTTTCAGCACTGGTATATTTTTGAGCTACGGGCTGGAAGGTAAATCCGAAGACCGAGCAGATGAGAACCAAGGCGATGATGGCCGACCACGTTGTCGTATCGGTGGGGATGACGGTCACTTCAAACAGCAGGCTGGCAGTGGTACTGTAAACGGCGAGAAATCCCATCTGTAGGATTCCCAGCAATAAAGGATCATACTCTCGAGCCAGGCGGGCTGTCAGGCAGATCCATACGGTATAAAAGAGGGCCCCGGTCAGGCAGATGATTTCACCTGGTTCCAGACTGAGGGCTGCCCCTTGGAGAGTGAGACAGGCGATGCCGATAAAGAGCAGTGTCGTTGCCAGCAATACTTGTTTTCCCGGCCACTGGCGATTGAGGATGGCCATGAGCAGGAGGACCCAGACGACGGACGTGTTTTCCAAGAATGCAACCGTTGAAGAGGGAACTGTTGTTAAGCTGATCAGTTCACAGGCCATACAACAGAAGAGCAGCGTTCCTAACAAGCCGGCGGCCTTGAAAAGGGCCGGTGTGATATTTGGCAGCCGCTTATGAAAAATAATCAGTAAAATGATGGTAGTCAGGAAAAAGCGGATAGCCAGTAATTCTAAGGGAGGCACCCCATGGAGGCCGATTTTTGATAATAGATAAGAAATGCTTCGTGAGACGATAACTGTGAGGAGTAATAATTCAGCAGTTCCCTGTTTCATACAAAAACCTCCTTACTTTTTTCTTACTTTTATGATACGCTATAATCAGCATGGAGAGAATAGCAAAATAATATATGAGGAATTGATAAAAAAGCAAAGGTGATTTTTGTGAATACGGAAAAATGTAGACTTCTCTTGCAAGTCGTTCGAGCCGGTAGTTTTTCTGCGGCAGCGGAACGGCTGGGTTATACTCCGTCCGGGGTCATGCGTGCCGTTACGTCCCTTGAAAAGGAAATTGGCTTTCCTCTTTTAGGGAGAACGGCCCAGGGCGTCTATCTGACACGTGAAGGGACGGCTGTCTTGCCTTTCTTGCGGCAACTCATTCGCGATGAAGAGACGATACTTCAATACAGTGCCCAGCTTCGCGGTCTGACGGCGGGTGATATTTATATCGGCTCTTATTTCAGCGTTGCTGCGAACTGGCTCCCCCAAATCATTCAGGCCTTTCAACAGACCTATCCTTCCGTTCACGTCCATATTGAAGAATGTGCCAATAAGTCGATGTATGAAGGGCTCGAAGAAGGGCGCTTCGACTGTTGCATTACGACGAAGCGCCCTTTTTCGGGAGATTGGATTCCTTTGTGTGAAGATGAAATGGTCATGTGGCTGCCGGAAAATCATCCCTTGGCCAAGGCTAAAGCCTATCCCTTGAAGGAGTTAGCGAATGAATCCTTTATTGAATCACTGCCTCAACAGGATACGGATTCGGCCCTGCTCTTGAAAGCTGAGAATATTTCCTGTAAGGTTCGTTATACGGCCATTGATAATTACACGACGTACCGCATGGTAGAAGCTGGTTTGGGGGTCAGCATGAACAACCGCCTTATGACGGCTCAATGGCAGGGGAAGGTGGCTATTTTACCGATGGATCCGGTCCATACGATTACCATCGGCATTGCCATTCCCAGTCGGGATATGGCGGCTCCCGCTGTCAAAAAATTCATAAAATACGTCAAGGACGGAATCAGTCAGATGCGGCTGCCGATGACGACTCACTAGGAGAACCGTGTCTTTTGGGTAAGATGAGGTTGAGGCTGATGGCAATCATAGAGGCCAAAACGACGGGGGCTTTGCCGAATATCGTCGTGACCCAGGCCGGGAAGAGATAGAGTGATTCCGGGGCTGCCGAAAGACCCATGCCCATGGCGACGGCCAGTCCGACGATAGCCATGTTGCGCGGTGTAGCACCGTCAGACAGAGCCAGTTTGATGCCGGTCATGGCAATGGAGGCAAAGACCGGGATGGTGGCTCCGCCGAGAACGGCGTAGGGAATCGTCGTCAAGAGGCCGGAAAACTTGGGAACGATGCCGGCGATGAGGATGATGATGGCTGCCAGCGCCAAGGTGGCCCGATTGATGACTTTTGTCGTCGTGACGATGCCGACATTCTGGCTGAATGAGGCTGTCGGTAAAAAGCCCAGGACGGATCCCAAGATGCTGGTAGCTCCTAAGCCTAAGATGGCTCCGTGGAGTTCGTCTGACGTGGGTTGGCGGTTCATGGCGCCTGATGTAGTGGCCGAAAAATCGCCGATGGCCTGGATGGAATTGATGACGAATAGGATCGAAATGGCGATACAGGCGGCAGGATCGAATTCTAATCCGAAGTGCAGTATCCGCGGCATTTCAAAATACCCGGCGTTCATGACGTTGTCGAATTGTACCATGCCCATGGCCAGGGCCAGTAGATATCCGGCTACGATGCCGACCAGGATGGAGGCCAGGCGAAGGAGACCACTGGCAAAATGAGTGAAAAATATCACAACAACTAGGGTAAATAAGGCGACGACCCAGTTCTGCCAGCTGCCGTAGGTCGGAGTTCCGACGCCGCCGGCCATATAGTTTATGGCAATGGGATAGAGGGAGAGACCGATGGTAAAGACGACGGTCCCGGCAACGAGGGGCGGAAAGAATTTCCGGATGCGATGGATGCTGAGCCCTACCAGGATGGCGCAGATTCCGCCGAAAATTTCAGCACCTAAGATGGCGGCAATTCCGTATTCACCGGCGAGAGACTGCATGGTCGGAACGTAGGCAAAGCTGACGCCGAAGATGACCGGAAGGCCGGCGCCGAAGTGAAGTCCCGTACGCTTTCCCAGGGGATAGAGCTGAAGAATCGTGCCGATGGCAGCTGCGATAAGGGAGGCCTGAATGAGTACGACTCGGTCAGGCTGGGAGAGTCCTGCAGCACCGGCGACGATGATGGCCGGCGTAACGCAGCCGACAATCATGGCCACGACGTGCTGTAAGGCTAAGGGCAGGGCTTCAAAGAAATGGGGAATGCCGTCCATGGCAAAGAGTGAGGCGCTGCGGGTGTTTGAAATCGGTAGCTTTTCCACAATGGTGCACCTCCTTTAAGGCTGGTGAATGCGGGTACCTGTTTTTCCAAGGATGCCTTCTTTTGCCTTTTGCAGTAACGTAATGAGGGCCGTGCGTCCCGGACGGGACTCGGCAAATTGGACGGCTGCCTGGACTTTGGGCAGCATCGAACCGGGAGCGAAGTGTCCTTGTTCCATATAGGTCCGGGCTTCTTCCGTCGTGATATCGTGCAAGGCTTGTTCCTCCGGTGTCCCGAAGCGGATTGCGACGTTTTCGACGGCTGTCAGGATAATCAAGTAGTCGGCGTGGAGGTCTTCGGCCAAGAGTTCGCTGACAAAGTCTTTGTCGATGACGGCACTGGCCCCTCTCAAGTGATTGCCCTGATGGATGACGGGGATGCCGCCGCCGCCACAGGCGATGACCAGCTGTCCTGAATCGACGAGGGTTTTAATGGCACCGATTTCGATGATTTCACGAGGAAGGGGGGAAGCGACGACACGGCGCCAACCGCGGCCGGCGTCTTCTTTGACGATGTAGCCGTATTCTTTGGCGGCGTGTTCGGCTTGTTCCTTGGTCATAAAATGGCCGATGGGTTTGGTCGGGCTCTTAAAGGCCGGGTCTTCCGGATCTACACGGACCTGGGTAACCATGGTGGCAACAGGGATATCGAAGATGTCACGATTGTGCATTTCTTCACGTAATGCATTCTGCAAATCATAGCCGATGTAGGCCTGGCTCATGGCGACACAGACCGATAAGGGCGTATTGGGCTGATTGGCATCTTCCCGGCTCAAAGCGGCCATGGCGTGATTGATCATGCCTACTTGCGGGCCGTTTCCATGAGAAACGATGACTTCACAACCTTCTTGGATGAGATCGACAATAGCTTTTGCCGTCGTTTTGACGGCCATCATCTGTTCGGGGAGAGTGTTGCCCAAGGCGTTTCCTCCGAGGGCGATGACGATGCGCTTCTTTTTTTGAGTCATAATAATGCTCCTTTTATGAAAAGAGGGGCCGGCCCAGAGGACCGGCCCCTTTCACGGCTGCAGGTTTATTTCAGTTTACGGACAGTACCTTTTTCTTCCAATGCTTTTAAGGTAGCTGCCGGGTCTTCACATTTCGCCAGCATAATCATGGCGGCGATGACATAGGGTTTATAGCTGGCCTCTTTGTAGAGGGAATCGCGGTAACGATCGAATACGGAGGCTTCGACTTCGCCGTCTTCACAGCTGACGCCGTTGATATCGGCCGGCAGGCAGTGGAGGTACATGGCTTTGCCGTCTTTTGTCGTCTTCATCATGTCTTCCGTACAGCACCAGTCTTTATGCTGGGCATTTTGCGCCAGCAGCTCTTGTTCTAAGGCATCGATACCGGCCTGGTCACCGGCGGCGTAGAGATTGGTTCTCTTTTCCATGGCGGCAAAGGGAGCCCAGCTCTTGGGATAGACGACGTCAGCGTCTTTGAAGGCGTCGGCCATGTCGTTGGTGATGCGGAAGGATCCTCCCGACTGCTGAGCATTCTTTTTGGCGACGTCGACGACGTCGGGCATGACTTCATACCCTTCGGGATGGGCCAAGACGACGTCCATGCCGAGGCGGGTCATGAGGCCGATGACGCCTTGGGGAACGGACAAGGGTTTGCCGTATGATGGGGAGTAGGCCCAGGTCATGGCGATTTTTTTGCCTTTCAGGTTTTCCAGGCCGCCCATTTCGTGGATGATATGAGCTGCGTCGGCCATACATTGGGTCGGATGGTCGATGTCGCATTGGAGGTTGACTAAGGTCGGTTTCTGTTCGAGAATCCCGTCTTTATAGCCCTGGGTGACGGCGTCGACGACTTCTTTTTGGTAAGCATGGCCTTTGCCGATATACATGTCGTCGCGGATACCGATGACGTCGGCCATGAAGGAAATCATGTTAGCCGTTTCGCGGACTGTTTCGCCGTGGGCAATCTGGCTCTTCTTTTCATCGAGGTCCTGAACCTGGAGTCCTAAGAGATTGCAGGCCGAGGCAAAGGAAAAGCGGGTACGCGTCGAATTGTCACGGAAGATGGAAATGCCGAGACCGCTTTCAAAGAGTTTGGTAGAAATGTTATGTTCCCGCATGAAACGAAGAGCGTCGGCTAAAACCCAGATGGCTTCCAATTCGTCGTCGGTCTTATCCCAGGTGAGGAAAAAATCGTTTTCATACATTTCTTTGAAGTTGAGGGCCTTTAATTTATCGATATAATCCTGTAATGTTTTCATCAGAGTGTCTCTCCTTTTAGGTGAATTAAACTTATTTGCTGGTGTAAACGGATGGTAAGGCAGCGTAAACGGCGGCACAGGTCACTAAATCCTGTTTCCAAGTCTTTTCATTCGGAGCATGGGCCTGGGCTTCCGCGCCGGGACCGAAACCGATGACGGGGATGCCGTTACGGCCCATGATGGAAACACCGTTCGTCGAGAAGGTCCATTTATCCGTAAGGGGCAGGGCTTTTCGCATTTCTTCCGTTTCAGCCGAACCGATGCGGCTATTTCCGAAGAGGCCCGTATAGGCTTCTTCTAAGGCTGTCGTAACTTTGTGATCCTTGGGGATGACCCAGGTCGGGAAGTAGCATTCAATGGGGTATGTCAGGCCGGTATAGCTCGGGCGGGCGTAGTCGTATAAGCTGACTTTGACGTCTTTGCCGTACTTTTTAACACTCGGCAAGGCGCGGATTTCGTCGAGACAACTTTCCCACGTTTCGCCGGCTGTCATGCGGCGGTCGAGGGAAATGGAGCAGGAGTCGGCAACGGCACAGCGGCTGGGGGAGGTGTAGAAAATCTGTGAGCAGGTAACGGTGCCGCGGCCGAGGAAGTTGGCTTCTTCCCATTCCGGGTTATATTTCTTGTCGAGCATTTTTACGAGGCCCTTGATTTCCGTCGTGTCAGCGGCGTCATTTTCATTGAGGGCACGGATATCCTGGATGATGTCAGCCATCTTGTAAATGGCGTTGTCACCGCGTTCCGGTGCAGAACCGTGGCAGGAAACGCCTTGGACGTCGACGCGGATTTCCATGCGTCCGCGCTGACCGCGGTAGATGCCGCCATCGGTCGGTTCCGTCGAGACTACGAAGTCCGGGCGAACCTTGTCTTCGTTGATGATGTACTGCCAGCAGAGGCCGTCGCAGTCTTCTTCCTGAACGGTACCGGTAACGAGAACCGTATAGGCATCGGATAATAAGCCTAAGTCTTTCATGATGCGGGCTCCGTAAACGGCCGATACGATGCCACCGAGTTGGTCCGATGTGCCGCGGCCGCCGATTTCCGTGTCCGATTCAAAACCTTCATAGGGATCGAAGTTCCAGTTGCCCTTATTGCCGATGCCGACGGTATCGATGTGGGCATCGAAGCCGATGAGGGTCTTTCCCGTTCCCATATAGCCGAGGACGTTGCCCATGGGATCGATTTCAACCTTGTCGAATTCAAGTTTTTTCATTTCTTCGGCAATGCGGTCGATATGGGCTTTTTCGTCACAGCTTTCACCGGGGTATTTTACGATGTCCCGCAGGAAACGGGTCATATCCTTTTCGTAGTTTTGAGCTGCTTCTTTAATCTTGGCGTAATTTACAGTCATGGTATTCTCTCCTTTTATATAATGATTCTCTTGTGAGGTCTTTTATTTGTCTAAGCCGCGCCAAACGATATTTTTATAGCGTTCCGGATCAGTATCGCCTTCTGTTGAAAAAGCGAGCACTTGGGAATTTTCATCGAGGCCTAATTGGCTGCGCAGTTCTTTACATTCATCAGACAGCATGATGGTAGCCAGGGCACCAAAGGGGACGGCACCGGATTCGCCGGAAATGATAGGAGCGTCTCCTTTTAAGGGAGCTGCCAGCAGGCGCATGCCGCGGACCGTGACCGGATCATCGGCAGAAATGAATGTCGTGACGTGGTTCTTGAGGATGTCCCAGGAAATGGTATTCGGTTCTCCGCAGGCAAGGCCGGCCATGATGGTGTTGAGGTCGCCGCCGACGATGCGGGGTTTGCCGTCACCGGCAGCCGCACCTTTATACAGGCAGTCCGCTGCCGAGGCTTCTACGATGATGAATTTCGGCGGATTGTCTTTATAGAGATTGGCAAAATATCCGACGATGGCGCCGGCCAGAGAGCCGACCCCGGCTTGAACGAAGATATGCGTCGGCCGTTCCACCCCGGCTTTCTTCAACTGTTCGCCCGCTTCCATGGCCATTGTCCCATAGCCCTGCATGATCCACGACGGGATTTCTTCGTAGCCGTCCCAGGCTGTATCCTGAACCATGACGCCGTGCGGCGTTTCAGCGGCTTCCTTGGCGGCTTGACGGACACAGTCGTCGTAGTTGAGTTCTAAGATATCGACGTCAGCACCCAGCTTTTTGATGTTTTCCAAACGGGTTTGGGTCGTACCCTTGGGCATGTGAACGACTGCTTTTTGTCCCAGCTTTTGTGCTGCCCAGGCGACGCCGCGGCCGTGATTGCCGTCGGTTGCCGTAAAGAAGGTCGCCTGTCCGAAATCCTTTCGGAGCTCATCAGACGTCAGCACCTGGTAAGGCATGTCTTCAATTCGGCGATTCGTTTCTTTGGCGATGTACTTGGCCATGGAGTAGGAGCCGCCGAGGACTTTAAAGGCGTTGAGGCCGAAACGATACGATTCGTCTTTGACAAAAATCGAACCCAGGCCTAAGTAGTGAGCCATCTGATCGAGGCGCGTAAGCGGTGTTTCGCTGTACTGGGGGAAGCTCTGATGGAAAGCTCGGGCCTTTTTGATTTCACTGAGGCTCATGATGGGGAGATTTTTATCATCTGATTTGGGCAAATGATTCATGGCCCATTTCATATCCTTTTTCATAATCCGTACCTCCTAAAATAAACTGAAAAAAATATTTTAGACAATCTAAAAGTTTTTGTATACCTAAAGTATAACATGAGTATGCGGATTTGCAATAGGATAAACCTAAAAATCTATTTGGTTGCTACACTTTTTTTGCAAGAGCAGAAAGAAGGCTATCGGTTTTAGGCATAATAAAAAAGAGGCCTTACGGCCTCTTTTACGATTCGCTGCTGCTGTCTATATAACTATATAAGGTGTATTTTGAAATTCCGAAGTGCTTGGAAATCTTATCGCCGGCCTTGGTGATGAGTAAGGCGCCGCGGTCATTTAAGAACTTAATGGCTTTTATTTTGTCTTCGCGGGTCATGAGGGGAACGGGTTTGCCGACTTGACGCGTCGACTCTTCGATGAGATCGTTGAGGAGGTCGGTGACATTCTGCGGAATGGGGCTGGCCTTTTCTTTGGAGTCGACCGATACCAAGGGTTTTATGGCGTTTTCAATCATAATCAGCTCGGTAATATCGTAGTTGATCGAGAAGACGCCGATGATTTTTTGCTCGTCATTGCGAATGTAGATGGTCGTCGATTTTAAGATGCGGCCGTCTTTGGTCTTGGTAAGGTAGCTGGCGTGATCTTCGACGTTTTGCGGGTCGTTTCGCAGGGCGTCTAGAACGGCAAGAGACGGCCCGTCACCGACTTTTCGGTTTGAAACATGGCCGTTTTCAATGGCTACAATGGAATTTTCTTTGTAATTGTCACTCAGGTCGTGGATGACGACTTCACAGTTTGGTCCGAACTGGTCGGCCAGCCCTTTGGCTAAATGGCGTAAAAAGTTAAGGACGGCATCGTCTAACATAAAAGACACCTCTCTCTATGACAGAAAACAGATTATTAGCTGTTCTGCTAAATATTTTTTAGGTAATGTTACTATACCATATTTTTAGGAGAAAGTAACGGTTATTGGAAAAAATATATATGTCAAAAAATCATCCTTAACGGCAGGCTATAATAAAATTAACAACAAAATTTTTTAGTCTCAAAAAAGTTTGACAGATACATCGCAAGACGGTAGTATTAAGGTAGATTCACAAACGACAATGACGATATGATAAAAACACAATTGATAACAGCGTCGTCAGTGTTTTATACGACGAAGGAGGGGTTTATATGATTATCGTAGGAAATGGACATGTCGTGACGCGAGATACGCACAATCCATATGTTCCTGATGGTGCCGTTGCCATAGACGGGACAAAAATTTGTGGTGTAGGCCGGACCGAAGACCTGCGCAAGCATTTTCCGGAAGCCTCGTTTATCGACGCGAAAGACGGAGTCATCCTGCCGGCCTTTATTAATACGCATGAACATATCTACAGCGCTATGGCCCGAGGCCTTCAAATTGAGGGTTATGCGCCGCAAGGCTTTTTAGATATCTTGGACGGGCTTTGGTGGAATATTGACCGCCATTTGACGAATGACCTGACGTACTTGAGCGCTATGGCGACGTACGTCGAATGCATTAAGAACGGCGTGACGACGATTTTTGACCACCATGCCAGCTTCGGCGAAATCAAGGACAGCCTGTTTGCCATCGGACAGGCTGCACAAGAAATGGGCGTTCGTTCCTGTCTGTGCTATGAAGTGTCTGACCGGGACGGTCTCGATAAGGCGCGGCAGGCGGTCTTGGAAAATGAAGCCTGGATTCGTCACACTCAGCAAGATACGACGGATATGCTGGCCGGTATGATGGGTATGCACGCGCAGTTTACGCTCAGCGATGAGACCTTAGCCTTGGCGGCAGAACACAAACCGGACGAGGTAGGTTATCACATCCACGTCGCTGAAGGAATTGAAGATCTGCATGACTGCTTACAGAAACATGGCAAGCGCATCGTCGACCGTCTCTATGATTGGAATATCCTTGGACCGAAGACTCTTCTCGGTCACTGTATCTATGTCAATAGCCACGAGATGGATCTCATCAAAGAAACGGATACGATGGTCGTTCACAATCCTGAGTCAAATATGGGGAATGCCTGCGGCTGCCCGCCGACGATGGAGATGGTTC
The DNA here is from genome assembly GCF_001682955.1 of Megasphaera sp. DISK 18. NCBI lineage: Bacteria > Bacillati > Bacillota > Negativicutes > Veillonellales > Veillonellaceae > Megasphaera > Megasphaera sp. DISK 18. The sequence continues at coordinate 62,100 of NZ_LUGJ01000024.1, read as the reverse complement.
ATCGCGGAATCCTGACCGGCTTGGGAACCGACGGTTACACCCATGATATGATCGAGTCCTATAAGGTGGCCAATATCCTGCATAAACATCATCTCTGTGATGCGACGGCTGCCTGGGCGGAAGTCCCGAAGATGTTGTTTGAAAATAATGCTGTCATAGCCAACCGCTACTTTAAGGCCCCTTTAGGCGTCTTGAAGGAAGGGGCTGCAGCTGACGTCATCGTTCTTGATTATACGGCACCGACGCCGATGAATGAAGAAAACATCAACGGCCATATCTTGTTTGGCATGACCGGGCGCAATGTGGTTACGACCATTGCCAACGGCAAGGTTCTCATGAAAGATCGAGAACTGACCGCTGTCGACGAACCGGCATTAATGGCTAAGATTCGTGAAGGTGCCGCCGTTTTGGCCGGGCGCATTAATGGCTATTTGTAAGGAGGAATATATCGTGAGTGATCGTATGACATCGATTCCCTTCGGGAATTTAATGAATTGGATATTACGGGAAGCGCCGAGCGGTACGATTTTTGGCGTTCACCATCAATATAAAGCAGGTACTCAGCGACCCTATGAAATTTTTGACAGACCCTTGGAACTGCCCTTCGGGCCGGCTGCCGGGCCTCATACACAGTTGGCGCAGAACATTGCTGCCGCTTATGCTGCCGGGGCCAGATTCTTTGAATTAAAGACGGTACAGCAGCTCGACGGCGAAGATTTGCCCGTTCCTAAACCCTGCATCAAGGCCGATGATGAGTGCTATAACGTCGAATGGTCGACGGAATTGACCGTTCCTAAGGCCTTTGAAGAGTATGTAAAAGCTTGGTTCTTAGTCCATGTCATGGCCGTTGAATACGGACTTGGAAGATTTGACGGGATGCAGTTCAACATGTCCGTCGGCTATGATTTAGCCGGCATACAGACGCCGAAAATTGACTCCTTCATAGAAAACCTGAAGGATGCGTCCCACACGGCCATCTTCAATGAATGTAAATCGTGGCTGCTTCATCATTTAGATCGATTCCGGAAACTGAGCCGAGAAGACGTCGAAGCCATCCCCGCTGATATTTGCAATTCGATTACCGTATCGACGATGCACGGTTGTCCGCCAGATGAAATTGAACGAATCGCCGGCTACTTATTGAAGGAAAAGAAGGTCCATACCTTTGTGAAATGTAATCCGACCCTCCTCGGGTATGACTTTGTGCGAAACTGCATGGATACCTTAGGTTATGATCACATGGTTTTCGATGACAGCCACTTTAAGGCCGATTTACAATATGATGATGCCCTTGCCCTCTTGAAGCGGCTTCAAGGTGTCGGCGCAGCTGAAGGACGGACTTTTGGTGTAAAATTGACCAATACCTTTCCGGTTTCCATTACGCGGCATGAACTGCCGGGAACGGAAATGTATATGTCCGGCAAGCCCTTGTTCTTCCTGGCCATGAATGTAGCCAAGAAACTGAGTGAAGCCTTCGATGGAAATCTGCAAATTTCCTATAGCGGCGGCGCCGATGTCCACAATATCGGCGATATCGTAGGGGCCGGTATCTGGCCGGTGACGGTAGCGACGACACTGTTGAAGCCCGGCGGCTATGAACGCTTGGTGCAGTTAGCCCAAGTCTTTGAGGGAACGTCGGGGCAGGTATTTAACGGGGTAAACGTCGGTAAACTCGATGCTTTATTGAAGGCGGCATCCGGCGACAGCCACTATGCCCGCTTGGATCCGAAATTCCAACATCGAAAGAACGGACGAGAATTGCCGTTGATGGACTGTTTCATGGCACCCTGTATCGAAACCTGTCCCATCCATCAGGATATTACGGCTTACATGGATTTAGTAGCTGAGGGAAAATATGTGGAAGCCCTTCAGATTATCATGGAAAAGAATCCCCTGCCTTTTATTACCGGGACGGTCTGTTACCATACGTGTATGAACAGCTGTACGCGAAACTTTTATGAAGAGGCTGTCGAAATTCGGCGCAATAAGCTGATAGCTGCTGAAAAAGGTTTTGACGGCGTCATGGAATCTCTTTCGGCTCCGGCGCCGATCGGGAAAACGGCAGCCGTCATCGGCGGCGGTCCGGCAGGTCTGTCTGCGGCTTACTTCTTAGCCCGCGGAGGCATAACGGTCACTGTATTCGATAACAATCCGGCACCGGGCGGCATGGTACGGACCTTCCTCTGTGAAAAGAAAAACCAGATTTCAGCGGAAGCCATCGATAAAGACGTGGCCTTGATTCAAAAACTCGGGGTGCGTATCGTCTCCGACAATGTCATTTCGTCCCTCGATGAATTGGACTCTTTTGATTACGTCTTAGCCGCTTGCGGTGTGAAGGGGAAAATCGGCACATCGGCTGCCGGTGACATCGATGGATTGACTGTCATCGGTGATAGCCATTACGGCAAGACGACGTCTGTCGTAGAATGCATTGCCGACGGAAAGCAGGCCGCTGAACAGATTTTAGGACGACTTACCAGCGTTGATACGCTGCTGCTGCCGGATGTAAACGCCATTTACGATGCACGAGGATTTTTAGCGCCGCCGGCGGCGGCCGGCTGTGATGGACGTTGTCTCCACTGTGACAGCATCTGTGAGGTCTGTACCGAAGTCTGTCCCAATCGAGCCAACGTAGCCATTGAAGTTCCGGGCCATTTGCAGCGGCAGATTCTCCACGTCGATGCTATGTGCAACGAATGCGGAAACTGCCGGACCTTCTGTCCCTGGGGAGGGGCGCCGTACATGGATAAATTCACCCTGTTTGCCAATGAAGATGATTTCATGAACAGTGAAAACCAAGGCTTTGCCGTCATCGATAAACAAAGCGGGTTCTGTAAGGTCCGGCTCGACGGGCGGATTTTGACGACGACGCTCCGTTCGGACGACGGCACCATCCCCGAAGGACTTCGCGGGTTCATGAAGGCTGTCGTTAAAGATTACGATTATCTGTTACTGAAGTAAGGAAGAAGGAAACATCATGGATTATGTCATCAAAGGTGGAACGATTTGCTTTGGCGAAGAACACTTTCAAGCGGATATCACCCTTCGCGATGGAAAAATCTGGTCTATCGGCGGAGGCCTTCATCGTGGCAGTGAAGAAGTCATCGATGCGGATGGGATGTATGTCTGCCCCGGCGGTATCGATCCGCACACCCACATGGATTTGCAGCAGTCGCCTCAGTATCGAGCCTGTGACGACTTTTACAGCGGTGGTGTGGCTGCAGCCTGCGGCGGGACGACGACAATCATCGACCACATGGCTTTTGGCCCTGAAGGCTGTTCGCTGAGATATCCTTTTGAGCAGTATAAATTGCTGGCTGAATCGTGTCCCGTCGACTATAGTTTCCATGGTGTATTCCAGCATGTCGATGAGTCGGTCTTACGTGAGTTGTCCGAACTGATTGAAGAAGGCTTTCCGAGTTTTAAGGCCTATACGACGTACGGTTACCCCATGGGAGACGCTGATTTAATGAGAATTTTGCCGGTGATGAAATCCCATGGAGGACTGCTCACGGTCCATGCCGAAAGCGATGGCATGACAAATTACCTGCGACAGGCCTTGTCTCCAGATGAACTTAGCCCCATCGGTCAAGCTCGGACGCGCCCTAATGAGGCCGAAGCATCGGCAGTCAGTGGGGTCTTATCCGCGGCCCGGGCTTGTGGCGATGCCCCTGTTTACATCGTTCACACGTCGGCTCATGAAAGTGTGGACCGCATTTGCCTTAGCCGGCAAGAAGGGCAGCGGAATGTATATGCTGAAACGTGCCCGCAGTACTTACTGTTGACAGAAGATAAATTTACAGAGGGCGGGTCTTTGGAAGGCATTAAATACATGATGGCTCCGCCGTTACGGAAAAAGGTCGATAACGATGCCTTGTGGCAGGCCCTGCGGGACGGGAGGGTTCAGGTCGTTGCGACGGATCACTGCCCTTTTACGGTAGAAGAAAAACAGGCCCATGCCGCTGATTTTCGCAGCTGCCCCGGCGGTGTATCCGGTGTAGAAGAACGGATGCCCCTGTTATTTAGTGAAGGCGTCGTCAAAGGTCGTCTTTCGCTCGGTCAATTCGTTCGCGTGACCAGCACTAACGCGGCCAAAATTTTTGGTCTCTACCCGAAGAAAGGAACGCTCTTGCCGGGAAGTGATGCCGACATCGTCCTCATCGATCCGTCTCGGAAGCGGACGATCCGCAAGGACAATCTCCATACGACCTGCGGCTACTCCCCGTATGAGGGGATGACGACAGACTGCACGATTTCAAAAGTATTTCTGCGGGGACAGATCATTGCCCAAGACAACGTATTCTTAGGGCAGAGCGGATATGGCCGGCTGCTTCCCCGAAAGCGCGTTGTGCCCTATGAGAACATCATTAGATTATAGAGTTATAAGTATCATTTCCTGTCTGGTATTTTCCCTCGCTTGAGGCTCTTCAGGCGAAATGGCAGCCATGACAGACGTATCACTGAAAGTCCGGGATGGGCGGAAAGAGGAACTGTTATGGATAGGATTTGTAAATTATGGATTAATGGCCAGGAAGTGGCCGTCGATCCGGAGCGTAAATTAATCGATATTCTGCGCCGTGACCTGCGGCTGAAATCCGTCAAGGACGGCTGCAGTGAAGGCGCCTGCGGGACCTGCACGGTCATCATTGACGGAAAGGCGACCAAGGCCTGTGTGCAGAAAGCTGGTCGCCTTGAGGGTAAGCACATCGTGACCGTCGAAGGACTGTCACCGAGGGAAAAAGAGGTCTTCGTCTATGCCTTTGGTGAAGCCGGTGCCGTCCAATGCGGTTTTTGCATTCCCGGCATGGTCATGTGCGGCAAAGCCCTTATCGACGTCAATCCGGAGCCGACCCGTCTGGAGATTACGGCGGCTATCCGCAACAATATTTGCCGCTGTACGGGCTATAAGAAAATCATCGATGGCATTGCCCTGGCAGCAGAAATCCTGCGGAACGACACGCCTATTCCCGTCGTCGGCGGGTATCGCGGCGTCGGCGATCATTGCCAGCGAATTAACGTCAGGACCAAGGTGCTGGGTACGGGGAAGTATACCGATGACTTAGATGACGTCGATTTACCTGGCATGTGTTACGGAAGCGCCATTCGCAGTGCCTATCCGAGGGCGATTGTAAAGGCCATCCATACGGAAAAGGCCAAGGCCCTGCCCGGTGTCGTCTGCGTGCTGACGGCCGAGGACATTCCCGGTTCGGTCAAGGTCGGCCATTTAAAGGTCGATTGGGACACGCTCATTCCCGCCGGGACGACGACTCATTATTTAGGCGACGCCATCGTTATGGTGGCCGCTGAAACGCCGGAGATACTGGCAGAAGCGAAGAAGCTCGTTGACATCGAATATGAAGAACTGCCGTCGTTGACTTGTGCTGCCGAAGCCTTGGCGGAAGGAGCGCCTTTGGTCCATCCTTCGGCAGGAACGAATATACTGGCTCATGAACATTTAGTTCGCGGTGACGCCGATGCCGTCATTGCGGCGTCGAAATATAAGGTAACCCATCATTTCGAAACGCCTTGGACGGAACACGCCTTTTTAGAACCGGAATGTGCCGTCGCCATGCCCTTCGATGACGGCGTCTTCATTTACTCGTCGGATCAGGGGATTTACGACACGCGGCGGGAAACGGCGTTGATGTTGGGCCTTCCGGAAGAAAAAGTAGTCGTGGAAAATTGTTTTGTCGGCGGCGGCTTCGGCGGGAAGGAAGACGTGACGGTCCAGCATTTGGCGGCCCTCGTTGCCTATGTCAGTAAACGAATCTGTAAAGTGAAGCTGACCCGTCAGGAAAGCATTCTGATACATCCGAAGCGCCATCAGTTCAGTATGGATTTGACGACGGCCTGTGATGAACAGGGGAAGTTGACGGCGATGAAGCTGGTCGCTGTCACCGATAACGGAGCCTATGCATCCCTCGGCGGCCCGGTTCTTCAGAGAGCCTGTACCCATGCTGCCGGCCCGTATAATTACCAGACCATCGATATCGAAGGAACGGCCGTTTACACTAATAATCCGCCGGCCGGGGCCTTCCGCGGGTTCGGCGTAACCCAAACTATTTTTGCAACGGAATTAAACTTAAATAAATTGGCTGAAATGGCCGGCATCGATCCCTGGGAAATTCGATACCGCAACGCCATCCGGCCGGGAGAAGTCCTGCCCAACGGGCAGATTGCCGACCCTGCGACGGGACTTGTCGAAACGCTGGAAGCCGTAAAAGACGTTTACTATCAGAGCGGCCCTTATGTGGGCATCGCCTGCGCCTTGAAGAACTCCGGCGTCGGTGTCGGCCTTCCCGACTATGGCCGCTGCCGTCTTGCCGTCAGCGACGGTCGGGTCCATGTCTATTCGTCGGCCTCATGTATCGGCCAAGGCGTCGGTACCGTTTTGGTGCAGATCGTGTCCGAAGCAGCCGGCCTTCCCATTGAAGCCATTAAATGGCATATGCCAAATACGGCTACATCCCCCGATGCCGGTACGACGTCCGGGTCCCGTCAGACGACACTGACCGGGGAAGCCGCACGGCGAGCTGCGAAGGATTTGCGGCGGGACTTGTTCCGTGTCAACGGATTGGTTTACGAAGGAACAAGCCGGCCCAGTGATTACTTGGAAGGTGTTACGGTTGAGCAGGAATCGCCGACAACGGCGCAGGTTCGCTTTACAGGCAGCGATTTGGATGCTCTGAACGGTCGGGAATATATCGGCGAATATCTTGGTAAAACCGATAAGATGGGGGCTGACGTGGCCAATCCCGTATCACACGTTGCCTATGGTTATGCAACCCACGTCTGCATCCTGAACGAAGACGGGTCGATTCGGAAAATGGTAGCTGCCCATGATGTGGGACGCGTCGTCAACCGCAAGAGCCTTGAAGGACAGATCGAAGGCGGGACGATTATGGGCTGCGGCTACGCCCTGAGTGAACAGTATCCCCTCGATCATTGTAAGCCTACGGCCAAGTACGGCACCTTGGGCTTGATGCGGGCCGACAAGGCGCCGGATGTCGAAGCCATTGCCATTGAAAAGGAAGGCGTCGATGTCGCTTACGGGGCTATCGGCGTCGGTGAAATCACGTCGATTCCGACAGCACCGGCTGTTGCCGGCGCTTACTATAAGTGGAACGGTAAGTTCCAAACGGCCATTCCTTTGGAAGGAACGCCGTACAGCCGAAAGAAATAAGCCTTTAAAAGTCCTGACGATGGGCTTAAAATGCAGTATAATTAAAATAGGAAGAAATCAATAAAACCCCTCACCTGCTTGGCAGGATGAGGGGCTTTTATAGAAAGGATTGTTATGAAGGATACGTTGATTATTGTTCGCGGCGGCGGCGATTTGGCAACCGGTGTCGTCCAATCTTTATTTCAGGCCGGTTTTCGCGTCCTCATCTTAGAAACAGACCGACCGTCGGCGATTCGCCGGCAGGTATCTCTTTGTGAAGCCGTCTATGACGGACAGGCTGTCGTAGAAAATATGACCTGTCGACGATGTCAATCGATCGATAAGTTATCGACGGTTTGGGGGCGTCAGGAAATACCTCTTCTCGTCGATCCTGAGGGAAAGAGCATTCAAATACTTCAACCCTGGGGCGTCGTCGATGCCATTTTGGCTAAGAAAAACTTGGGGACGAACCGCGGTATGGCGCGACATACTGTGGCCTTAGGTCCGGGATTTACGGCCGGCCGCGATGTCGATGCCGTCATTGAAACGAAGCGAGGCCATCGGTTAGGGCGCATCATACGTGAAGGCACGGCTGCGGCCAATACGGGCATACCGGGGATCATTGCCGGCTATGGCAAAGAGCGGGTCATCCACAGTGACGCCGCAGGTTTCGTCTATGGCTTGGTCCGCATTGGCGACCGCGTAAAAACAGGACAGCCTATGGCTGTCCTGACGGATGTACCGATTCCCGACGGAATGGCGATTACTGAAGCGAGGGGCATTCCCGTGCCGGCGTCCTTAACGGGACTCGTAAGGGGCTTGATTCGCGACGGCTATTACGCGCCTAAGGGATTTAAGATTGCCGATATTGACCCGCGTGAGCATGAGTACCACAACTGCTTTACCATTTCGGATAAGGCACGAAGCTTGGGCGGCGCCGTATTGACGGCCCTCCTTTGGTTGGGGCGAGATGATTTGTTTTAAATAAGAATCGAGGGGTTTCTAATGAAAAGAGAAGAAGATGCACTCCATTTTGCATCATGCCGGGATTTATCCTATGTCGATTATCATCAGGGGGCGGAGCCCAAAAAGCAGGCCATTGCCATTGAGGTCATGACGCCGCTTTATCTCGATGGTGTGAGGGTCAGCACCCTCATATCTTCGCCGGAAGATGTCGATGTTCTGGCAGCCGGCTACTGTTTGGCTGAGGGGAAAGTGGCTGACGGCAGAACCGTATCCGACGTCAGCCTCCACGAGGAGGCTGTCTGGGTAACGACCAAGGAAGGCGTCATACAGACTCCCAAAGACGAACCCTTTACCCCGATTTCCGCACCGCAGCTCTGCTCTTATGGCGGTCTTTTAGACAGCTTGTCGACGGCCCATCATGCCTCACACGGTGTCCATGAAGGGGCCTTGGTAGTAAACGATAAAATCCTCGTCTATACGGAAGACATTGGCCGTCACAACGTCCTAGACAGACTGCGCGGTTTTGTTGAACTGGGCCATATCGACGTCAGTCAGGCCGTTTTAGTATTCAGCGGCCGCGTGCCGCAGTCGGTTATCGAAAAGGTCCACGGCCTGGGCGTCCGTTTCTTGGCCTCGCGGGCCCTGCCGACCAGTTTAGGCGTGGCTTTGGCAGAGAAATACGGCATTACCGTCGTCTGTGGGCTGCGTCCCGATTCGTTTAAGGTCTTTGCTCACGGGGAACGGATTATGTGGTAATCTCAAAATAATAAAATTGCGTCGATGGGAGCGCCTTCCGGCAAGGGAGGCGTTCCTTTTTTGATGCAGCCTAGGGCATTAACGTGGGCAAGGCCTAAGAGGGCACTCGACGTGAGGGTCGTATTCGGTGTAAAGACGGCCTTACCATCTTCAAAGGAAATGTGCCCTTGGACGAAGCGATCGACGGGATTTTCCTTGTGAATGGCATGGCTTAATCGACAGGTGACGATCGGAAAGTCTCTATTTTTTTCACCATTTAATTGGCGGACGATGGGGAGGGCCAGGAGCTCGAAGGCGTTGAAGGCGGCAGACGGATTGCCGGATAGGCCGAGGACCATCGTTTGCTTGCCGGTATCCCTTTTGATGACGCCGCCGTATGAGGCCGAACCGGGACGCATGGTGATGCGGTTGTAAAGCTGGACGGAACCGATGCGTTCGTAGATTTGAGGCATCGTGTCGTAGAGACCGACTGATACGCCGCCGGTGCTGATGATGAGGTCGGCGTCACGGCTTAAGGCCCGGACTTTTTCCGTTTCGGCGTCGAGGCATTCCGGCGCATCTGAAACATGATAGAAGGTAACGGCTGCGCCTTGCGCTTCCAGTAAGGGGCGGAAAAGGTAAGCATTGGAGTTGTAAATCTGCCCGTCGTGTCGCTTCTGACCGGGGAGGACTAACTCCCTTCCTGACGTCAAGAACAAGATTTTCGTTTTGGCGAAGACTGGAAAGGTGGCGTTTCCCATGCCGACAGCGGCGGAGACGGCGCCGGCTGTCAGTTTCGTTCCCTTGGGGATGATGACGGCCCCTTGACGACACTCTTCGCCGACGGGAATGATGTTGCTGCCGGGCGGAATGCTTTCTGTCACCTTAATCCGATTATTTTGGAGGACCGTGTATTCTTGAGGAATGACGGTGTCGCAGTCGCCCGGGACGGCACAGCCTGTCATCAGGCGGACGGCCTGACCCGGCAAAACCGGTCCCTCATAGACGAGGCCGGCCCCGATGGTGGCGACGACGTCGTAGGTCTTTTGATCATGGCTGCAGAGAGCATAGCCGTCGAAGGGCGATTTACGGTAAGGCGGATAGGGATGGGCGGCAGTCATGTCTTTTGCGGCAATGCGGCCGACGGCCGTTTCCGGGGAGACTGTTTCAATTTCTTTTTGGGAGGAAGACAAGGCGCCGCGGAGACGGCGCCTTGCTTCGGTAATCGTTACGATTTCCATAATTCGATATCCTTTTTATACGGGTTTGAATGACTATATCTTCGTCGGAGTTCTCTTGGAACCTGCCGAAACGGCGGCTTTAGGGACGAAGAGACTTAAGGCTTCTGTCGGACAAGCAGGGATGCAGGCCGGTTTTCCCGTCTCGGTGTTTTCACAAAGGTCGCATTTATAAGCGACGATTCGGAATGGGCGGCCCTGGGTATTGCCGTGATAAATGCGGGTCATGGTGATGGCGTCAAAGGGACAAGCCTTAGAACACTTGCCGCAGCCCCGACAGGCGTCTTCATCGATGACGACGGAATCTTCCCCGAGGGAGATGCAGTTAAAAGGGCAGGCGTCGAGACAACGCGGTTTCGGACACTGTTGGCACTGGACGGCCTTGGTGATTTTTGACGTGTACACGACGTGAACGCGCGGCGTAAAGTCGAAGCTGTTTGGTTTCATGGCGAATAAGGCCTTGCCGGTGTGACTGGCGACGCAGGCTGCCATGCAGGTCTTACAGCCGATACAGAGTTCCGGATCTGTCTTAATATGATTAAACATGGCCGAGGCCTCCTTCAGATTGAATTCCCATGCGGCTGCGAATGGCGGCGTACTGGGCTTTTACACTCATTTCTGCCTGTTTTTGATCGTCGATTTTTTCGACGCGGCAGGCACAGTACTTATATTCCGGCGTGCTGCTCTTGGGGTCTAAGGCGGAAATGGTCAATTCATTACAGGCGCCGATCCACCATTGATAGGTCATGTACGTGGCGCCTTGAGAGACTCGATCGGAAACCTGACAACGGGTGATAGTCTGTCCGCGTCGCGAGATGACTCGGACTAAGTCGCCGTCGGCAATATCGAGACTTTGACAGTCGTCGGGATTCATCTGAATGTATCCCGGTTCATCGGCCAGGTCGACGAGGAGGCGGCAGTTGCCGGTCATGGTTCGAACGGAATAGTGGCCGACTTCGCGGACCGTCGATAAGGACAGGGGATAATCGGGGCTTTCGACTTCTTTTACCGGTGTCCACGGGAAGTAATAGAAACGGCCTTTTCCGTCGTCTGTCGCAAAGTGAGCGCCCTTATGGAGGTACTGTGTTCCCTTATCATTTGGGTCTTCCGAGAAACAGGGCCATTGGATCCCGTGATTGGCGTCCAACTTTTCATAGGTCGCGCCGGTAAATTTGGGACAGAGAGACCGCATTTCATCCCAGATTTCTTCCGTGTTATGGTACTGCATGGGATAGCCCATGGCAGTGGCTAAGAGACAGAGAATTTCCCAGTCCGGTTTGCAGTCGCCCTGCGGTTCGATCAGTTTGCGGACGCGCTGGAAGCGGCGGTCGCAGGAGGAGTAGACGGCATCGTGTTCGCCCCAGGCTGTGGCCGGGAAGACGACGTCGGCGTGTTCACAGGTCTTGTTGAAGAAAATATCCTGAACGGCGACGAAATCGATGGCATTGAGTGTCCGTCTGATTTCCGGAAGGTCCGGGTCCGATTGAGCCGGGTCTTCGCCAATGATGTAGTAAGCATGAATCTGCTTTTTCGGGTCCTTTTCACGGAGGACCTTGGCCGGGACGCGGGTCAGGGGCAGTCCGACTTTGTCGGGCAGGACACAACCCCAGGCCTTTTCGAATTTTCGGCGGACGGTTTCGTCCGTTACGGGCTGATAGCCTGGGTACTGGTTGGGCAGGAGTCCCATGTCACAGGTGCCCTGGACGTTGTTTTGGCCGCGGACCGGGCCGACACCGGTGGCGTAATGGCCGTAGTTGCCGGTCATGAGACTGAGGTTGGAGCAGGCAATGACGCATTCGACGCCTTGGGAAAACTGGGTAATGCCCATGCCCCACAGGGTTACGGTGTGCTTCGAGGAAGCAAAGAGGCGGGCGGCCTTTCGGATGGCATCGGGATCTAATTGGGTTGCGGCGGCCACGGCTTCCGGGGCGTACTTGTCCTGTGCGATTTCTTCGGCATAGACATCAAAACCTGTCGTATGCTTTTCGATAAAATCGCGGTCGACTAAGTTTTCCGTTACCATGACATGGGCCATGGCATTGAGCAGCAGCATGTTGGTACCGCCTTTTAGCGGGAGGTAAATATCGGCCAACCGTCCCATTTCCGTCAGGCGGGGATCGACGCAGATGATTTTACAGCCTTTCTTCTTCGCTTTGACGATGCGGCGGGCTACAATAGGGTGTGAGACCGGGGCATTGTAACCGATGTTGAAGATGACTTCGGCATCTTCGATTTCGGGAATGCTGACTGACATGGCACCTTCACCGACCGATTGGCTAAGGCCGGCAACGGAGGCGCCGTGGCAGATGCGGGCGCAGTGGTCGACGTTATTGGTGCCGATGACGGCGCGCATGAATTTCTGAGTAATATAAGCCGTTTCGTTGCCCGGACCGCGGGCCGAACCGGCACCCATGACGGCGTCGGGGCCATACTCTTTGATGATGGCTTTGAGCCGCGATGCCGTGTATTCGATAGCTTCCTGCCAGGATACTTCGACTAAGGGACTTTGTTTGCCGCCCTTGCGAATCATAGGATGGCGGATTCGCTTGGTAAGAATTTGAGGATCATTCAGGTAGTCCCAGCCGTAAAGGCCTTTTAAGCAAAGGCGGCCTTCGTTGTTGACGCCTTCCGGAGATCCTTTTGCTTCAATGACACGATTCGTTTCTGTATCTACCGTATAAGTAATGACACAGCCTGACCCGCAGTAGGGACAGACTGTGTCAATGTTTTTATGAGTATTCATAGTAACACCTCGCTTTTGGGTTCAACTGATTTTGTTACATCACGGGCAGGATGTAGGGCTATGTTACCATAGTAGAACTTCTGTCTGCGAGATGCAATTACATAATCACTAAGGGCTTATATTTCCGACGAACGGTATCCCGTGAGGAATAAGATATGATTGACTATATTCGCGGAATCAGCTTGCTGGATATCGATCTGTGGAAATGGTCCGTGGCTGTGACTTTCGACAAGAACTAAATCGGCTAGCTGTTGTTGTGTCATATTAAAGATGACATCTTCTTTTTGCGCTTCCGGTCCGATCATATCGGGGCTGCAGAGACAGGCCGAGACGGCACCGGCACTTCTGGCCCGGTCCGTGTCGGAGCCGGCCTTGGGACGACAGTCCGTGTGGTGCGTGCTTTTAATGTAGGCGACGTGGTATCCGCGGCGTGTCAGTTCGGCAATGGCCGTTTCGGCGGCCGTCGTTTTTCCATCTCCCGAATTCGGGGCCGTCAGGGTGACGACAGGAACTTTGCGCCGGCTGTTGGCGGCACGGCCTTTGGCAGCTTCGTAGTCAGACATGGTATTGACGTTGAGGTACAGAGCCGGTCGACACGATTTCAGGGTAGCCGTAGGAATCGTCTGCAGAAATTCCTGCAGACAGTAGTTCCCGGTCTGAAGCTGTCGGGCAATGGCCGGAACTAATTCTCGGCTGTAAAGAGCGGCTAAGGGTTGATCTCGGCCGTCTTTTGTCCGGGGGATAACGGCCATCAATTCGGGGGCTCGGCGAACGGGGCGGAGAATGTCCGAAATCGGCGAGAAATCGTAAAAGGGAAGGTCGACAGACAGCACCAAATAGTAGTCGCATTCGCCGTCGCGCATGGCTGCTTCCAGTCCGCCCAGGGGACCGCAGTGTTGGACGTTGTCGGCGATGGTGCGGACCGTACGGGCGAGCTTGGCCGGCAGGTTCTTGGGCGAGTAATCCCGGTTGATGGAGACGATGCGTTCTGCAAAAGGCGCGCGCTGACTGCGAAGCAATAAATCGGTCAGCAAATCCGTTCCGTTCCAAGGCAGGGTTGCCTTATCGTGGCCCATGCGAGAACTTTCGCCCCCGGCCAGGATAATCAGGCCCAGGGAGAAACGATGTGAATATTTTATCATCCTCTATCACGTCCTTTATTATAATATAATTATATTATACCATGATTTTATGTGATAAGGTGAGGAAGTTGACTGGAAGTTTCCACAAAAAAAGTATGGAAAGCTAACAGATTTTAATGTATAATGAGTTTAGTCGAAGCTGGCAGTCGATGAACTGCCGGATTTACTTTTTTTATCCGTTATTTGAACTTGCGAATAACGATGCAGGAGGCGTTCATGGAAGGGCAAAAGCTTCACTATAAGGTCATCATGTGTCTGTTGGGCGACAAGCGGGCTTTCGGACCCGGCGTGGCCGAGCTCTTAGACGGCGTTCGCCGCCGTGGTTCGCTCCAGGGAGCTGCTAGAGACATGAATATGTCTTATTCAAAGGCGTGGACGATCATGCGCGACGCCGAGGCCATTTGGGGTTTTCCCCTCATTCGCCGCTATGTCGGCGGAAAAGACGGGGGACGGTCGGTCCTGACCGGACAGGCCGAAGAAATACTCAAGCGTTACCGGCACATGAACGAGGCCGTCCGAGCTGTAGCGGCTCGACAGTTCGGCGAGTTATTCAATGATGAAGAATTACAAAAATTAAGAGAAATGAGAGGCTAGAACGCTATGAAAATGATGAAAACGGAAGACGCTGTCGGTCATATTCTCTGCCACGATATTACACAGATTATCCGCGGCGTTACCAAAGCGCCGGTGTTTCGTAAAGGGCACATCATCACCAAGGAGGACATTCCTGTTTTGTTATCTGTCGGAAAAGATCATGTCTATATTTGGGAAAATGATGACACCGTTTACCATGAAAATGAAGGGGCGGCCATTCTGCGGGACATCTGTATGGGGGCCAACATGCATGGCAGCGAGCCTAAGGAGGGGAAAATCGAACTCATTGCCGACTGTGACGGTATGCTGACCGTTCGCCGTCAAGAACTGCAAGCCGTCAACTCTGTAGGTGAAATGATGATTGCTACCCGCCACGGCGGCTTTACCGTTCGCAAGGGTGATAAATTGGCCGGAACCCGGGTCATTCCGCTGGTTATAAAAAAAGAAAAAATGGCCAAGGCCAGGGCCGTGGCAGGTCCCTTGCCGCTGCTCGATGTCCACCCTTTTCATAAGAAGCGAGCCGGCGTCGTCACGACGGGCAATGAAGTCTTTCATGGCCGCATTGAAGATACATTTACTCCGGTTATTGAAGACAAGCTGGCCGAATTTGATGCAAAAATGGCTATGCACAAAGTCTTGGCCGATGACCCAACAGCCATTACGGCGGCTATTCGAGAGATGCTCGACGCCGGCATGGATATGGTTTTCTGTACGGGCGGCATGAGTGTCGATCCCGATGATCAGACGCCGTTGGCCATTAAAAACACCGGTGCCCGCATCGTATCGTATGGGGCGCCGGTCTTGCCGGGAGCCATGTTTTTACTGGCCTATACAGAAGACAATCGGCCAATCGTCGGCCTTCCGGGCTGCGTCATGTATGCTAAGCGGACGATTTTTGACCTCGTCCTGCCGTCGCTCATGGCCGATGTTCCTGTAAAGGCTTCCGATTTGTCTCGTCTGGGCGAAGGCGGACTGTGTCTGAACTGTCCGGTCTGTACCTTCCCGAACTGTGGTTTTGGAAAGTAGGTGTTCTTGTGAACCCGTTTACACATATTGACAAGAATGGCGATGCCGTTATGGTCGACGTCAGTGGAAAGACGGTGACGTCGCGGACGGCCATAGCCTGCGGCCGTATTTCGATGAGCCGTGAGTGTTATGATGCCGTGAAAGCCGGCGCTATGAAAAAAGGCGACGTCCTCGGCGTAGCCCGCGTTGCCGGGATTATGGGCGCCAAGCGGACGAGTGAACTCATTCCGCTCTGCCATATCTTAAACCTTACAAAATGCGGCATCGAATTTATTTTTCATGACGATGTCTGTGAAATCGAAGGCCGCTGCACCGTCAAGTGCGACGGCAAGACCGGCGTCGAAATGGAGGCCCTGACCGGCGTGTCGACGGCCTTGCTCACGGTTTACGACATGTGTAAGGCTGTCGATAAAAAAATGTGCCTGAAAGACATTCATCTCGTCGAAAAAATAGGTGGAAAAAGCGGCCATTTCCAATATGATGGAGGCTCTGACCATGAAGGATAGATGGGGGCGGACCATTGATTATCTCCGCCTGTCGCTGACGGACCGCTGCAACCTTCGCTGCCGCTACTGCATGCCGGATGACGTCGAAAGCGTCGGCCATGATGCGGTCCTGCGTTATGAGGAAATGATGATCGTCTGTAAAGCTGCGTTGAAGCTGGGCATCGACCGCTTTAAGATCACCGGCGGCGAGCCCCTGGTTCGGCGAGGTGCCGTCGATTTCATACGAGCCTTGAAAGGCCTCGACAGTGTCCGCTCGGTCACGATGACCACCAATGGTATGCTGCTGGAAAAAGATTTGCCGGTCCTGTCCGATTTGGGCATTGACGGAATCAACATCAGTTTGGATACCTTAGATGCTGAGCAGTACAGACGGATTACCGGCGGCGGAGACTTGTCCGTCGTCCTTAAGGCACTCCATGCTGCTGTAGAAGCCGGTGTAAACGTCAAAGTAAACGCCGTATTGCTGGCTGAAACGAGAAATCAAATCGTAAAATTGGCAGAACTCGCCCAGTCGCTGGCCGTCGATGTCCGGTTTATCGAGCTCATGCCCATTGGTTTTGGGACGACCCTGGCCGGACTCACTCGCGATGATTGCCTGAAAGTCCTGCGCCGTGCCTATCCGGACCTTGCAGCGACCGATGAAGTGCGCGGGAACGGTCCAGCAGACTATTATAAGAGCCGGCATCTTTACGGGCGAATCGGCTTTATTGCCGCCAACAGCCACGCTTTCTGCGCGTCCTGCAATCGCTTGCGCCTGACCAGTACGGGCTTTTTAAAACCTTGTCTCTGTTACGATGACGGCGTCGATTTACGGAACATTATCCGCAGCGGACGTCCGCTACGTGAGATGCAGCAGGCCTTGACGGAAGCCATCGAGAGAGCCGTTTATGAAAAGCCGGCGAAACACTGTTTTGGCGAGAAAGCGGCCATTAGCGAACATAAAATGATGAGTCAGATTGGAGGATAAGAAAATGGGAAAAATACAGGCCATTTGTAGCAGCGACGTTCGGGGAATCGCCAAAAGCGTCATCCCTGAAGGGCGTTTTAAGGTCGATTGGGGGTTAGAAGGCGATGCCCATGCCGGTCACTGGCACCGCCAAGTCAGTCTGCTGGGGCTTGAAAGCATTGAAGACTTCCGTCGCCGCGGCGGCAACGTGGAATTTGGAGCCTTTGGCGAAAATCTGGTCGTTGACGGCTTTATCTTTTCAAAACTTCCGGTAGGGACCCTGCTTCGCTGCGGGGACGTCTTGCTGGAAATCACTCAAATCGGCAAGGCCTGCCACAGTCACTGTGCGGTATATGAAGCCGTTGGCGACTGCATCATGCCGCGGGAAGGCGTCTTTGCTAAAGTTCTGGAGGGCGGTGTCATCCGTCCGGGAGACGAGATGGTAGAAGTGGAACGTGGGGAAAAACGACCGTACCAGGCGGCGGTTATTACTCTTTCCGATAAGGGCTCTCAGGGACTGCGCCAAGACGAAAGCGGTCCGGTCATCGTTAAAAGGTTGGAACAGGAAGGCTATGACGTCGTCGAAACGATTCTCCTCCCCGATGGACGGGACGAATTGGAGCAACATCTGCGCCAACTGGCAGACCAGCGTCAAGTCGATCTCATTTTGACGACGGGCGGTACCGGTTTTGGCCAGCGGGACGTTACCCCGGAAGCGACAATTGCCGTTGCCGACCGTCAGGTGCCGGGGATTGCCGAGGCCATCCGAGCAGCCTCGATGAAGGTCACGCCGCGGGCCATGCTGTCCCGGGCCGTCAGTGTGATCCGTAAGAAAACCTTGATCATCAATCTGCCCGGCAGTCCTAAGGCTTGTCAAGAATGCATGGATGTCTTTTTAGCGACCATTCCTCACGGGTTGGATTTACTTCGCGGCGGTGTTTCTGACTGCGCTCGCAAGTAAATTTACATAAACGCCATTTTTATAAAGGAGATGCATGACCATGATATGGAAAAAAGCAGCAGCGGCGGTGTTAGCTGGGATGATGGCTTTCGTCTTGGTCGGCTGCGGAGCGGAAAAACAAGCAGCCCCGGGTGCCGGCAATGGTGAAAAAGTTCATTTGACGGTATTTGCGGCAGCCAGCATGACGGAAACGATGACCCAAATTGCCGAACAGTATCAGAAAGAGCATCCGAATGTCGAAATTTCCTTTAACTTTGATTCGTCGGGAACGTTGAAAACGCAGATTCAAAACGGAGCCGACTGTGACTTGTTCATTTCAGCGGCGCAGAAGCAGATGAATCAGCTCGATGCCGCCAAAGACGGCAAGGATAATCCCGATAAACTCGATTTCATCAAAAGCGACAGCCGCATCGACCTCTTGGAAAATAAGGTCGTCTTGGTCACGCCGGAAGGGAATCCCAAGGGCATTCAGAATTTCAATGACATGGCCGCGAAATTAAGAGACGGTTCCATCCGTCTGGTTATGGGCAACAGCGACGTTCCTGTCGGTCAGTATACGCAGAAAATCTTGAAATTCTACAACCTCGATGAACAGGCCGTTGCCGAGGCCGGTCACATTACCTACGGTTCCAACGTTAAAGAAGTCACGACTCAAGTCCGGGAAGGCAGTGCCGACGCCGGTGTCATCTATGCGACGGACGCTTTTAGTGCTAATTTGAAGCCCCTTGACGAAGCGACGAAAGACATGTGCGGCCAGGTCATCTATCCGGCAGCTGTCATGAAGAACAGTAAGCATCAGCAGGAGGCACAGGATTTCTTGAATTATCTCAAGGGTGCCGAAGCGATGAAAATCTTCCAGCGCGTCGGGTTCAGCCCCGTCGGCTAAAGGTGGTCGACTATGGATTGGTATCCCCTTTGGAACAGCCTGCGCATTGCGGCTATCGCCTGCGTCATCGTCTTTTTCAGCGGCATCGCCTTGGCTTACTACGTGGCTCGGCTGCCGCGGGGCTTAAAAGGAATTCTCGACGTCGTCCTGACCCTGCCCCTGGTGTTGCCGCCGACGGTCTGTGGCTGGCTGCTGCTCCTGGTCTTTGGACTCCAGCATCCCATCGGTATCTTTCTCAATGAGACCGGCATCCGTTTCGTCATGACCTGGTACGGCGGCGTCCTGGCATCGGCTGTCGTCGCCTTTCCCCTCATGTACCGCACGGCGCGGGGGGCCTTTGAAAGCTTCGATGAAACACTGGCCTGGAGTGGAAAGACCTTGGGGTTGTCGGACACCTTTATTTTCTGGCATATCCGCATGCCCTACTGCAAACAGGGCATCATGGCCGGCACGGTCCTGGCCTTTGCCAGAGCCCTCGGCGAATATGGGGCGACGAGCATGCTTATCGGCTATATCCCCAAGCATACGGCGACCATTTCGACGACGGTGTACCAATTATGGCGGACCAATGATGAGTACAGTGCCTTCATTTGGGTCTTGGTCAACATCGCCATCAGTGCCGTCGTCTTGATGACGGTCAACCTCTTTGAAAAGCGTAGCCGTGAAAGGAGGCGACCGGCATGATTGATATTTCGGTCTATAAAAACTGGGGGTCCTTTACCCTCGATGTAGCCCTTCATCATCAAGGCGGTATCCTTGGAATTCTCGGGGCTTCCGGCTGCGGGAAGAGCAAAACACTGCAGTGCGTGGCCGGCATTGAAACGCCTGATGAAGGACACATCTCCGTCGGAGGGAGGATCTTCTTTGATCGTAAACGAGGCATCGACGTCCCGGTTGCCCGACGGCGGGTAGGGTATCTTTTTCAGCATTATGCCTTATTCCCCAACATGACTGTCGAAGAAAATATTCGCTGCGGCGTCCGCTCGTCGACAAGGGACCTGGCTCGGAAGCAGGTGAAGTCCATGATGGAACGCATGCGCCTTACCGGGCTCGAGACACTGAAGCCGGCAGAACTGTCCGGTGGTCAGCAGCAGCGGGTCGCTTTGGCAAGAATTCTGGTAAATGAACCGGATATTCTCCTATTGGATGAACCTTTCAGTGCCTTGGACAGCTATTTAAAGGAAAAAGTCATTACGGAACTGAAGGCTCTCTTGGCAGAATTTCCCAAGGATGTTATCTTAGTTACCCACAGCCGCGATGAGGCCTATCAGCTCTGCCATTCCATTGCCGTCCTCGATGGCGGCCGGGTGTCGGCTGTCGGGCCGACAAAGGAACTCTTTGCCAATCCTCAGTCCAAGGCGGCAGCTGTTTTGACGGGCTGTAAGAATATCGTCTCGGCCAGAAAAAGCGGGTCGGAATCGGTATTCATCCCCGATTGGCAAGTCACCCTTCAGACGGAAGGACGACCTGTCGGGGACGATCTCTGCGCTATCGGAATCAGAGCGCACGCATTTCACGGCGGCGAAGGAGCAAATTCCCTGCCAATCGTCATTACGGAAGAGATTGAACAGCCTTTTGAATGGATCGTTAAATTCCGTTATCCCCGTCAGTCTCTGGCGACGCCCGATATTTGGTGGCGCTTTGCAAAACCGGATCGGCCCGATATCCTGCCGGACCGCTTAACACTTAGGGGTGACGATATTTTACTACTTTACAGGTGATGATTATGGAACGGATATATACAGCATTATATGAAAATCTAAAGGCCGGCCGCCCGGCTGTTCTCCTGACCGTTGTCGAGCGAAAAGGTTCGACGCCGCGCGGTATCGGAAGCCATCAGGTCGTCTTTGTTGATGGAACGACGATGGGGACGGTCGGCGGCGGCTATCAGGAGCACTTGGCCATTGAATGCGGCAAAGCCTGTTTGGCTGAAAAACGGTCTGACTTTCGCCGTCTTATTCTTCATCCCAATGACGTGGAAGACATCGATGCTGCCTGCGGCGGCGAATTGACGGTATTTTGCCAGTACTTCGACCCGGCTTTGCCGAAGGTCCTTGAGGTACTGGCGGCGATGATCTCGGCCTTACAGCATAAGACCGCTTCGTGGCTGGTCTTTGATATCGGCGACGTGAGTCATTGGGGCATGGCCCTCCTTACCGATTCGGTGATCGGCTGCGGCAAGATGGCGTCCTTACAGTCCGTCGATGCCGCCTGGTGCCGCAGTCATCCTGCCGGGATGACGGATGTCGGAGACGGCTGCCTGTATCATGAGCGTTTGGCGTTGCCGGGGCGGGTTTTTATCTTTGGCGGCGGCCATGTGGCTCAGGCCCTGGTACCCGTTCTTTCGGGCATCGATTTTTCATGTATCGTCATCGACGACCGGCCGGAATTTGCAAAGGGCGATTTATTTCCCCAGGCCGCGGCGGTGCGTCTGGTCGATTATCGGGAATTGCCGGAAGACCTTGGCATCACGGCCGATGATTACGTTTGCGTCATGACCCGCGGCCACCACGGTGATTACGACGTTCAGCGGCAGATCCTGCCTATTCGGCCCCACTATCTCGGCGTCATCGGCAGTCGCCGCAAATTGGCCTTTGTTAAAGGGAAACTCTTGGCCGACGGATTTTCCGAAGCCGATATCGACGCCTGCTATGGTCCCATCGGCCTTGCCATTTCAGCGGAAACGCCGGCTGAAATCGCCATTAGTATTGCCGCTGAAATGATCGCCGTCCGGGCCCGGCGGGAAGGGCGGGAAAAGCACCGGCTCAAGTCCTTATGACGGCCCGTGTCGAGACCTACGTCGGGGCCGGGGGCAAGACGACGACGATTTTTTTTCGGGCCTTGAAGGCGCGGCAATTAGGAAAAAAAGTGGCTGTCGTTACGACGACTCATATGATGCGGCCGCGACAGGGGTTCGTCCCCGGTGACCTGCCGGCGGGCTGGAAGGAGCAGTGGCAGAAAGTCGGCATTATCGTCGTCGGCACAGCCCTTGATAATGGGAAAATAACCTATCCCGGCGATGGTGTTTATGAGGCTCTTTGCGAGCTTTCAGACCTCGTTTTAGTCGAAGGCGACGGATCGCGTCGCATGCCTTTGAAGGTCATGGGACCTCATGAACCGGTGATTCCCGAAAACAGCGATGCCGTTTACTGTCTGGCCGGCCTGTCGGCACTGGGACAGACCGCCGGAAAAGCCTGCTTTCGTCATGACTTATTGGGCCTTCCGGAAGATACGGTGATTACGGAGTCTCTCATGACTCACATTGTTGAAGAGGGCTGCTTGGCCCGCCTCGGCTCCTTTTGGGACCGGACGACGGTCATCCTGAATCAGGCTGATGACGAAGCTCTCTTTCAGTGCGGCCATCGAATCTTGCAGTATCTGTCGCGGCCGGGACGTATGACGGCCTATGAAGAGGAAGCGAGGAATCTACCGTGAAGATACAATTAATCCTTATGGCGTCGGGCTTTGGCCGTCGTTTCGGAGGCAATAAACTATCGGCTGTGGCAGCGAGCCGACCTTTATATTCCTATGGGCTTACCAGCCTGTGTCAGGGGGCACAGGCTTTTTTGCCATTGTCCGGTATTGACTGTTCCGTCGCCGTCGTTACCGCCCATGATGATATTGCCGAGGCCTGCCGAAGAAAACATATCGACGTCCTTTGGAACCCTGAGGCCTTAGAAGGTATGGCTGCTTCGATTCGAATCGGCGTCGGCACTTATCCCGACCGGGATGTGTGGGGCTTTTTCCCGGCAGACCAGCCACTCTTGACGGGGCAGACGATTTCTCTCTTTTTGCGTCAATTTATCGCCTCCGGTGCGGCTGTCGGTTGTATGCACAATGGCGAGCGGCGGTGCAGCCCGGCCTTGTTCCGAGCCTCCTGCAAAGATGAACTCTTAGCTCTTTCCGGTGATGTCGGGGGCCGTCATCTGATTCAGTCGGATCATACCTGGGTCTGTCATCCCGGCGATGCGGCCGAACTCTTCGATGTCGACACCCGAGACGACATGGCTGCGGTAACGACTAGATTATCCATATAATGATTTAAATTATTGGCATACATCGACTTATAAGATACATGGTATATCTTGACCGCGACAAATCGGATGCGAACCGTTATAATAGAGATATATACTTGTCATGGGAGGGAGTGCGGTGATTAAGCTGTTAGCTGCCATTTATCTGGTTTGGGGCTTCAACTGGGTCGTCATGAAAGAAGCCAATCTCTTTTTTCCGCCGGTTACCTTTTCCTGCTACCGATTCATTATCGGGGCCTTGGTACTGTTGGCGGTCTGTTTTTGGTTGAAACTGCCGATACCGCCGCGTCGCTATTGGCCGTGGATTGCCATTACTGGATTTTTGCAGATTGCCGTCAATACGGCGGCCATTCAAATCGGCATGGTAACCCTCGGAGCGGGCTTGGTCGCAGTCCTCAATTACAGCATGCCCGTGTGGATGGCCCTGATGGCGCATTTCTTCTTGGGTGAGCACTTGACACGGCGAAAAGTCATGGGCATCATCGTCAGTATGGCCGGTATGTGTCTGCTCATGAATGTCGACAGCGGCGGCGATGTATCCCTTGTCGTACTGACTTTGGTCGGCGCAGCTGCTTGGGCGGCAGCTGGGATTATCGTTAAAATTCAGGACCGCCGCATGAAGGCCAACGACTGTAATCTCATTCAATATACGACGTGGCAGATGGTCATCGGCGCCTTGGCATTGGGGCTTCAGGCGGCTGTCATGGAGAACGGGACGATTCAGTGGACGCCCTTGGCCGTGGGCTGTCTGTTCTATAACGGAGTCCTGGCTTCGGCCCTGGCCTTTTTCATGTGGAACTATCTGTTGACTCAAATCGAAGCGGCCAAGGCGGCAATCGCCATCCTCGGCGTTCCCGTCGTCGGCGTCATCAGCGGCGTCTTGGTCCTGGATGAACCGCTGACGATGATGACCCTTATCGGCATGGTCATGATTTTGGCAGGCATCGTCTGCATCGTTCGTCAAAAGAAACCGGCCGGAACGACAGTCGGCAAGATTTAAGAAACTTGATTTGTAATTAGGAGGCATGTTATGAAATGTGTAGTATTGCTCAGCGGCGGCGTCGACTCGACGACGTGTCTGGCCATGGCCTTAGAAAAATATAAGAAAGAAGACGTCTTAGCGCTGACGTCCTATTACGGACAGAAGCACGCCAAGGAATTGGAATCGGCCAGAAACGTTGCGGCTCATTACGGCGTCGCTCATCGAGAAGTCGATTTATCCCAGGCCTTTTCTTTAAGCGACAGTTCGCTCTTACAAGGCAGTCACAAGAAAATCGCCGCGGAATCCTACGCCGACCAATTAGCAGAAAAGGGAGGAGAAGGGACAGTCGATACGTATGTCCCTTTTAGAAACGGATTGTTTTTGTCTTTTGCCGCAGCCATTGCCGTCAGTGTCGGCGCCGAAGTGATCTATTACGGAGCCCATGCCGACGATGCGGCCGGACGGGCTTATCCCGACTGTACCCCGGAATTTGAGACGGCTATGAATACGGCTATTTACGAGGGATCAGGAAGAACCTGCCATTTAGAAGCGCCGTTATTGTCCTTAAATAAGGCTGGTGTCGTGAAAGAAGGGCTGCGCCTAGGGGCACCCTATGAACTGACCTGGAGCTGCTACGAAGGCGGCGATAAACCGTGCGGTGTTTGCGGAACCTGTCGTGATCGGGCGGCGGCCTTTGCCGCCAACGGCGTTGCGGATCCGGCACTGCAGTAAGTTTTGGTGGTGGCAAAAAGCAGCTCTCAAAGGAGAGCCTTGAATCTTGGAGAGGATGGTGCAGTTATGAAAGGCAGTATAAAACGGCAGCTCGCCGCGGTCATCTTGATGAGTCTCATGGGCTTCGGTGCGGTCTATGCTGCGGATGTCTCAGAGAAGGATAATTTTTATCAGGCTGTCAATCACGGCGTCTTACAGGAAAAGAAAATCGAGCCGACAGAGGCCTCGTGGTCGTGGTTTTCGGAACGCTCCTTAGAAAATAAAAAGGCCTTAAGGAAAGAGGTGGAAGCCATTGCGGAAAAACAGGGAACCTATCCGAAAGGCTCTCCGGAACAGAAAATCGCCGACCTCTATGTCAGCGCCTTGGATAATGAAAAACGAAATGAAACGGCTCCGGGGAAGCTGAAGGCTTTGACGGAACCGATCAAAGAGGCAAGGAATCTGACCGAGTTGACCAAGGCCCTTCAGAAGGTGAGTGAAAAGACAGGGGCCGGTGTCTTTATCGACTATACGGCAGACCGCATTCCAACCGGTCTGCGCTATATTCCCCGAATCCTTGTGACAGAGCCGTCTTTTACGCGAGATGAATTGGAAAAAGAACCTCAACCCGGCGCCTGGAAGGCTTATCGTGATTACGTTGCCCACGTTTTGGAAGAGGCCGGAGAAACGCCGGATAAGGCGGCAGTCCACAGCGAAGCTATTTTTGCCATGGAACAAAAACTGGGGCCCCATCTCTTGACCAGTGAACAGCGAAATGACGTGACCGTCCAGAATCGGCTCGTATCGCAAGGTGAGCTAAAAAAACTCATGCCCCATATGGGGGCTCAAACGATATTGGCCGGCCTTGATTTGACAAAAGAAAAACAGTTTTTCCTGTCAAATCCCGATTATTTACAGCACTTCGATGCGCTCTATACGGCCGATAATTTAGACCTCTTAAAGAGTTATGCCGTTTACCAGGTATATAACGGCTTTGCCCCTATGGCTCATATCAAACTGCGAGACCTTCAGCGTGACTATTTGCGCCAGCGTTTCGGCATTGCCAAAGCCCATACCGACAAGGAAGGCGCCAGCCGTATGGTCCAATTCGTGCTGTCCTATGAGGTCGGTCAGATTTATATGAAAAATCACAGTACGGCGGCGGTCGTGGACGATGTCAAGGACATGATCCGGGAAATTAGGGACGTCTACAAACTGCGCCTTGAGGCCAACGACTGGCTCAGTCCCAAAACGAGGGCCAAGGCCATTGAAAAACTGAACAGTCTGCGCGTTTTCGTAGGGGGCCCGGCAGACGATGACAAACCGATCATTGAAAGCATGCCCGACGTCATTGCGCCTCAAGACGGCGGTGATTTACTGACCAATATCATGCATAACAGCGTATTAGAACGGCAGCAGGTCCATGCTCTTCTGGGAACGAATTTTAATCCCGACAAGTGGTATGCTTTTGCCCCTCAGGACGTCAACGCCGCCTATATTCCCGAAAACAACAGCATCACCATTCCGGCCGGTATCCTCCAGGCTCCGTTCTATGATGCTAAGGCTTCGCGCGGTGCCAATCTCGGCGGTATCGGCGTCGTCATCGGCCATGAAATATCTCATGCCTTTGATCCCAATGGCAGTAAGTATGACAGTGAAGGACGATTAAAAAACTGGTGGACGAAAAAGGATGCCGAGGCCTTTCAGAAACTGTCTGCTGCTTTTGGTCCTTATTACGATAACTATACCGTCGGCAAGGGTCTCCATGAAAACGGGAAGTTGGTCAGTAATGAAGCTATTGCCGACTGCGGCGGCCTGTCGGTCGCAACGGAGCTTGCCAAGGGCGATGAAACCGTCCTGCGCGATATCTACCATTCCTTTGCGGCTATTTTTGCAACTAAGATGACCGATCAAATGTTGCTGTACTTGATTCAGAATGATCCCCATCCAATTGGTGAAGCTCGTGTCAACGGTGCCTTATCGGCGACGGACGGCTTTTATAAAGCCTATGGAATCACATCGGGAGACGGAATGTACGTGGCACCCGCGAAGCGGGTTCACCTTTGGTAATTCTAACAAAAAGATAACAAAAAGAGGGGGAATTTATAAAGTCTCCCCTCTTTTTATCTTGCAATATTTGGGGGAATACGGTACAATCGCAAGTGAGCAATAGCCGTATATTGCACTGGTGGGACAAAAATCGTACCACTGGGAACAGAAACGTAAATCGTTACGTCTATGTGAGTAGAAAAGGAGATATCTGTATGCTAAAAAAAACCAAGATCGTCTGCACTTTAGGCCCCAGTTCTAATACTCCGGAAATTATTGAAAAGATGATTAAAGCCGGCATGAACGTTGCCCGTTTTAACTTCTCCCACGGGTCTCATGAAGAACATAAACAGCGCATCGACATGGTTCGAGCTGCTTCCAAAAAATTGGGAATCCCCGTAGCACTGCTCCTCGACACGAAAGGCCCGGAAATCCGTTTGGGCAAATTCAAAAACGGCTCGATCATGATGGAAGCCGGCAATGAATTTACCTTGACCGCTCGTGACGTAGAAGGCGACGAAACGATTGCTTCTATGAACTATAAAGAATTGCCCCAGGACGTTAAGGCCGGCGACCATATCCTCTTATCCGACGGTTTGGTAAACCTCGAAGTCGTCAGCGTCGAAGGCGAAGATATTCATACGAAAATCCTCAACAGCGGTAAGATGAGCGACCGTAAGCGCGTTGCCGTACCGGGTATCGCCATCAACCTTCCGGCTGTCTCTGAAACGGATGCGGCCGATATTGAATTTGGCTGCCGTATGAATATGGACCTCATTGCGGCTTCCTTCATTCAGCGCGGCAAAGACGTCCTTACCATCCGCAAACTGCTTGAAAAACACAACAGCGAAATGAAGATCATTTCTAAGATCGAATGTCAGGCTGCTGTCAATAATATTGATGAAATCATTAAGATGAGCGACGGCATCATGGTCGCCCGTGGTGACCTCGGTGTCGAAGTACCGGCAGAAGAAGTCCCGATGCTCCAGAAAGTCCTCATCCGCAAATGCCATGAAGCCGGTGAACCGGTCATCACGGCAACTCAGATGTTGGAATCGATGTGCAACAACCCTCGTCCGACTCGTGCTGAAACGAGTGACGTTGCCAATGCCATCATCGACGGCACCGATGCCATCATGCTCAGCGGCGAAACGGCCGGCGGTCTCTATCCGGTAGAAGCCGTTGAAACCATGGCTCGCGTCGCTACCTTTACGGAAAGCAACTTTACGTCGAGACCTTTTGAAGATGACGATTGTGAATCGGCTACGACGACCGAATCCATCGGCAAAGCCGTCGTTAAGATTGCCAAAGACCTCCATGCTGCAGCTATCATCGCTTCGACCGAACGCGGCGGCACAGCCCAGATGATTTCTAAATTCCGTCCGGACTGCCCCATCGTTGCCGTATCTCCGCACGAAGCCATCGTTCGCCGCTTACAGCTCAACTGGGGCGTTCAGGCCATTAACGGGAAAGAAGCCGTTGACTCTGATGCTGTTGTCGACAATGCTATCTTTGCAGCCCTCGACAACGACCTCATCAAGGCCGGTGACCTCGTCGTTCTGACGGCAGGCGTTCCCGTTGCGAAAGCCGGTTCGACAAACATGATTCGCGTTCAGGTCGTCGGTGACGTCCTCCTTCGCGGTACCGGTATCGGCCGTAATTCGGCTATCGGCAAAGTCTGCGTTGCCGAATCGTTGGAAGACTTGAAAAAGAACTTCACGGACGGCTGCATCTTGGTTCTCCGCGCCGCTCGTGCAGACTTTGTAGAATACATGAAACGCGCCAGTGCCATCGTTTCCGAAGAAGCAGGCCTTACCAGTGAATCGGCTATCGTTGCCATCACCCTCGGCATCCCGACCGTCGTCGGTGCAGAACATGCTGCGGATACCTTGAATAATGGTGAAGTCGTCACCGTTGACGCCAGCCGCGGCACGATTTTCCGAGGCGCAGCGAACGCACGATAAATCATAAAGAATACTTCGTGAATGATTAAAAACTCCCTCCGTGAGTCTGCCTTATAAGGCCTGATTTATGGAGGGAGTTTTGCGTTAAAGACTGTTTTTGGGTTTAATTTCGTGATTGTTATGTCACTACCGGTGAGGAAATGGGCTAAGGAGATTGTTTTGGGACGTGAAAAAATTGCCATATCTTCACTGCGGATGCTTTTATATTGTGACTGTATTGTGCACGGGCCATTACTTCGGTGTTATCGACGAGGTATATAATCGGGTAAAACAAGAAAGGATGATGGTTATGAAAATGACGAAGAATATGGCCAAACTGGCAGCTGCTGTCTGCCTGTCTATGTCTTTAGGATTTGGTGTCGTATCGGCCTTGGATGTACCGTTTTCGAACGGGGCGATGCCGCAGGGCATGCCTCCCCAAGGGATGCCGCCCCAAGGCATGCCGCCTCAGGGACAGCAGGGAAAATCCTTGTCGGAATTTACCGCTGCGCAGCGGATTACGGGAAAAGAGGCGCTTCTTGTCAACCAGGATATCACGGCTGATGAGGCCGATGAAAATTCCGTCCTGGCAGAACAAGGCGCTGACGTGACCCTGAAGCAGGTTCGCCTTTCCAAGACGGGACATACGACCAGTGAAGACGGCAGTAATTTTAACGGTCAGAATGCCGTCCTCCTCGTTTCGAACAGTACGGCGTCCCTTTCCGACTCTACAGTCACTTCTGATGCCGAAGGGGCCAATGCCGTCTTTGCGACGGGAAAAAATGCAGTCGTCACTGTTAAAGACATTAAGATTAACACCAAAGGCAATTCGTCCCGCGGCCTCGATGCGACGTACGGCGGTACGATTCACGGTGAAAACGTAGACATTACGACGGCAGGGGCTCACTGTGCGGCCTTGGCGACCGACCGGGGTGAAGGCAATGTCTACGCCACAGGCAGTACCCTTTCGACGAGCGGGGAAGGCAGTCCGGTCATCTATTCGACGGGCAACATCGTTCTCACGAAGAGCAATGGCGTCGCCAAAGGCAGTGAAATCGCCTGCGTCGAAGGAAAGAATTCCATCTTCATAGAAGACTCGACCCTCACCGGATATAAGAACCACGGTGTCATGCTCTACCAGAGCTTTTCCGGCGATGCCGGGACGGGGACGGCTTCTTTTACGGCTAAAAATTCGACCCTTCGCAACTATTCTGACGGAGCTATGTTCTACATCACCAATACCAAGGCCGTTGTCAGCCTGACCAACACCGTCATTGAATCGCCGAAGAACAAGAATCTCATCGAAGTCGCCAGCGACCGCTGGGGAACGGAAGGTTCAAACGGCGGTGACTTTGAATTTACGGCAGCCAAACAAACTCTCAGCGGTGACGTCATCGCCAATAAAATCAGTACCGTTTCCGTCAGCTTGACAGACGGCTCGAATTGGAGCGGGGCTATGAATCCAAAGCACACGGCTAAATCGGCCAGCCTTTCTCTCGATGCCTCGTCGGTTTGGAACGTGACCGGCGACTCCTACGTCGCAGCTTTGACTGACAGTGATACGACTCTCGGCAACATCCGCAGCAATGGCCATACGATTTACTACGATAAGGGCAATGCGGCTAATGCCTGGCTCAAAGGCAAGACCGTAAAACTGACGGATGGCGGCAAAGTAACGCCGTTATAGGCCCATAAAGGCCAGCATCTGCATCATTCCCGGGATAAAGGTATCGATGTCAAGGGACTCTTCTAAGGTGTGTTCGCGGTGACTGCGGCAAAAGCCGAAGGAAATGGCCGGGATCCCCAAGCTTAAAGGGATATTGGCATCGGTACTTCCGGCAATGCAGGTTGTGGTCAGGCCCTGCTGTTTACGGATGGCCGTAATCCTCCGGACGAGGGGATTCTGGTCGACTTGACTGCACGGCCGTTCGCCAATGCTTTTTAAGGAAATGCGAACATCACGGGACGGCTTTTCTAAGAGGGCGCGGAAGGCCTTGTCGAGGCTGTCGAGAGAAGTTCCGTCTTCCGAACGAAGATCGACGGTGAAGCGAACCTTTGCGGCAATGGAATTGACCGTCGTGCCGCCGCTGATGGTGCCGACGTTATAAGTCGTCTTGGGCTCGGCCGGGAGCGAGAGGCTGTAAAGCGAATCGATGACGGATGCGGCCGCGGCGATGGCATTGGCGTTCCCAAAGCCCATCCAGCTGTGGCCGCCCGGCGTTTCTATGGTGACCTCATAGCGCCGGGAGCCGACGGCCGTGGCGACGAAGGTGTCGAAGGTGCAGTCGACGGCGACGACTTCAGAAATGCGGCCGGCCCAGTCGGTCATGATTTGGCGAATGCCCTTGAGATTGCCCAAGCCTTCTTCGCCGACGTCAAAGGCGAAGAGGATACCCTGAGGCGGTGTCAGCTTTAAGTCGAAAATCATCTTGATGATGAATAACAGGCCGGCAATGCTGGCGCTGTTATCGCTACACGACGGGGCCGACAAGGTGTTTTCTGATTGGTGAATCGGTATCTCGGACAACTTTTCAAAGACCGTATCCATGTGGGCCGTATACAAGGCCGCTTTTTGGCCCTTTTTCAGCCGGCAGGGATAGAGGATGTTGCCGCTGTCATCACGGTAGGCTCCGTCGGCGCCCAGACTGTGGAGGTATTGCAAGATCCATTTGCCTTTGACTTGTTCACGGCCCGTCGGTGACGGGATGGAAATAATCGTTTTGAGGAGCTCCAGCCATTGGTCTTGATGCTGACGTATATAGGTTTCAATGATGTCGTTCATGAATTTCATCTCCCGTAAGAATTTTCCTTATTATACCATATCTATGGGAAGGATGATTTTTCGTATTCCTGTATTTTCCATAAGGTAGACGCAAAAAGGCCCTGTCCGCATGGGACAGGGCCTTGGTGTATATTATCCTAAGATTTTTTTCAAGTCGGCTTCCGGCGTCGTCGTCGGGGAGATGTTGAAGTTTTCAACTAAGTAGTTGAGGACGTTCGGCGAGAGGAAGGCCGGCAGTGTCGGTCCGAGGTAGATGTTCTTCAGGCCTAAGTAGAGGAGGGTCAAGAGGATGCAGACGGCCTTCTGTTCGTACCACGAGAGGATTAAGGTCAAGGGCAGGTCGTTGACGCCGCAGTCAAAGGCTTTCGCTAAGGAGACGGCGACCTGGATAGCGCTGTATGCGTCGTTGCACTGGCCCATATCCATGATGCGCGGCAAGCCGCCGATGGTGCCGAGGTCGAGGTCGTTGAAGCGGTATTTGCCGCAGGCTAAGGTCAAGATGACCGTATCGGCCGGGGTCTGCTGAACGAAGTCGGTGTAGTAGTTACGGCCCGGGCGAGCGCCGTCGCAGCCGCCGACGAGGAAGAAGTGTTTGATGGCGCCGGCTTTGACGGCTTCGATGACTTTGTCGGCAACAGACAGAACCGTGCCGTGGCCAAAGCCCGTCGTGACCGTCGTACCGCCGTTGATGCCGGTGAAGTGCTGTTCTTCTTTATAACCGCCGAGTTCCAATGCTTTTTCGATGACCGGCGTGAAGTCCTTGTCTTCGCCGATATGGGTTACGCCGTCAAAGGAGACGACTTCCGTCGTGAAGACGCGGTCGATGTAAGATTTCTTAGGAGGCATGAGGCAGTTCGTCGTGAACAGGAAAGCACCGGGAACGCCGTCGAATTCCTTCTGCTGGTTCTGCCAAGCCGTGCCGAAGTTGCCTTTCAGATGTTTGTATTTTTTCAGTTCCGGATATGCATGGGACGGGAGCATTTCGCCGTGGGTGTAGACGTTGATCCCCTTGCCTTCTGTCTGCTGGAGGAGGCGTTCCATATCTTTAAGGTCGTGGCCGGTAACGACGATGAACGGGCCTTTTTCGATGGTCAAGGGAACCGTCGTCGGAACCGGTGTGCCGTACGTCGAGGTGTTGGCTTCGTCGAGGAGGGCCATGCAGGTCAGGTTGACTTTACCTGTTTCCATGACGATAGGAAGCAGTTCGTCCATGCCCCAGTCTTCGCTCAGGGCCGAAAGGCCTTTGATGAAGAAGGCGCCCAGTTCGTCACTGGATTTGCCGAGCATCAGGGCATGATAAGCGTAGGCTGCCATGCCGCGCATGCCGAAGAGAATGAGTGATTTCAAGGAGCGAATGTCTTCATCGGCATTCCACAGGCCGCTCATGTCGTAGTCGTCAGCCGGGGAATCCGAAAGAGAGGCCGATTCAGCATGGACTTTGTCGATCATAACCTGCGTCGTTTCGGTGTTGAAGTTGACGTTGGTAACGGTCGTGAACAGGCCTTCGAGAATGACCCGGTAGGTCTGCGCCGTCGGAACGGCGGTCTGACAGGTACGGGCGAGACCGATCAGAGCGCCGGTCAATTTGTCCTGAAGGCCGGCTTCAGCCGACGATTTTCCACAGACACCGGCACCACCCGTACAGCCTGTACCGAAAGCGGTCTGTTCACACTGGAAGCAAAACATCTGTTGTTCTTTTGTCATTGAAAAAAACCTCCTCTATCTTTATCACAATAAAAAATGAATGAATACGTAAGTTATCTAGTATGTCTTCAGCTCTTATCGAGTATACGTAGAGTATAGCAGGAGTCGATGTGGATTTCCGTTGCATTTACAACAAAATGAAAATTATCTTTCCTTTTGGAAACGAAAACGATGCTTGCGAAATGAGGTTTTCTACGGTAATATAGATGTATATAATCTATATTATAATAGATTCGACAGATATGTAAATAGGAGGAATTCACGATGTCAGATAATAAAACCTATGCTGTGTTTAAAACGAATAACGGCGACTTTACGGTAGAGCTCTTTGCAGAAAAAGCACCGATTACCGTTGAAAATTTTGTAACCTTGGCCAAAGACGGATTTTACGATGGAACGATTTTCCATCGCATCATTGCCGACTTCATGATTCAGGGCGGCGACCCGACCGGTACCGGCCGCGGCGGCTCGAAACAGACCATTCCCGATGAATTCGGTGAAGGCCTCGATTTCAGCCAGCCCGGTATCTTAGCTATGGCCAATGCCGGCCCTAATACAGGAAGTTCTCAGTTCTTCGTCACCGTCGTCCCGACGCCGTGGCTCCAGAATCATCATTCTATCTTCGGCAAAGTCGTTAAGAATTATGATGTTGTCGAAAAAATCAGCGGCGTTCAGACGGATTTCGCCGATAAACCCCTCGAAGATGTCGTTTTGAATACCGTTGAAATCACGACTGAAGCGTAAGGCTTCATGATTTATTATACGTATATGGTGCGCTGTGCCGACCAGTCGTTATACACCGGCTGGACCCTCGATGTATCTAAAAGGGTGGCCGCGCACAATGATGGCAGAGGGGCTAAGTATACCCGTTCCCGTCGACCTGTGACCCTGGCCTGGTGCCAGGGTTTTCCTACAAAACACGAAGCTATGCATTGGGAATGGGAAATCAAGCAGTGGTCGAAAGACAAAAAAGAGCAGCTCTGCCGTGACCAACTTTCGGTTTGTCCTAAGGGAGATGACTCACTATGAATCGATGGAAAAAATGGCTGACGACGATGGTGGCCGGATTTACCCTCTGTGTGGCTCCGGTAGCCGCTGTTTCTGCTGCTTCGGCAGCTCAGATCCTGCTTTATGGAGCGGCTTCCATGGCGATGGCCCGTCAGCAGCTGATGAAAATGGATGACCAGAATCAGAAACAGATGCTGGCCAGTACCCAGGCGAAGACCGGCGTTCTTGACGACGAAGCCTACAGCCGGAGAGTAGAAACGATTCAGCGCAACCTCGTGGCGACGGGACTCGTTAAGCGAAATTACGACGTATACGTCAATCCTTCGAAGGAACTCAATGCTTTTGAAACGGTCGGCGGCGTTATTTCGATTAACCGCGGGATGGTCGAGGCCTTAAATGATGATGAACTGGCCTTTACCCTCAGCCATGAAATGCAGCACGGTGAAAAGCGTCATGCCGTCAACGGCGTCTTGAAGAGTATCGGCATTGCAACCTTGGTCGACGTAGCCCTCGGCGGCAATGCCAACGTCCTCGATATACTGCTTGGCAGTGTAGCTGTCAACTATATCGATAATGAAGTCGTTACCATGGACCAAGAAAAACAGGCCGATGAAACGGGTTTCAACATCATCAAGAACACGGCTTATAATGTCGGTGGGGCAGCTTCGTCCATGCAGTACGTTTACGAACAGTACGGTGATTTGTGGCAGGAAGGGTTTAAACGGGTCATCAGCCCGAATAACCATCCCCAGATGTCGAGCCGTATCCAAAAATTGGCCGGCCGTATGAGCCAGTGGTCAGGAAACCACGTCCAAGTCGGCGGCAATACGGTCTATGTCAATGCTCAGCCTGTCGTGACGCCGGCTGCTATGGGCGATTATTCGTCGCGCCGCCGGGCCTTCCTCGTAGCCGGTAATTTGGCACGGTCCTTCCACGACGTCTATGGCGAAGCGCCAAAAGACAATAAAGTGCTGACGGAAACCATCAATAAAAAAGATCCGTCCTGGAACATCAGTACCCGGGGCGATGAACTCTATCTGAACGGCCAGTATATCATGACCGGAGCTGCCGGTGACAGCGTTACGAGTATTGCCGGTAATTTGCAGCGAGCCGTTGACAGCAAAGCGGCGATGCTGAGCAAGGGCGATATTCAGCAGAAAGATAAAGAATGGACACAGAAGTACGGGTATAAGGCTACGAAAGAAAAGGCTGCAGCCAAGGAAAATCAAGTAAAGAAGGATAAAGATGCATAAGCAGATTGCCTGCGTCGTGGCCCTCATGGCCTTGACCCTGGGTGTCGGTATCTTTGCCGGAGCTCGTCAATCGATGCATTCCCCGGGAGTGGATATGATTTTGGAACAAGCTCGGCAGAGAGCCATGACCGATAATGAGGAAATGCCTGTGCTCCGAGGAAAACCGCAGGTCACCCTTCACTATCCGCAGTCGAATCCGGCCGCCGGTCATCCGATCCTTCGCTGGAGCCGTGTTGACGGTGCCGTGATGTACGATGTACAGATCTTGAAAAAAGACG
This sequence comes from Megasphaera sp. DISK 18, assembly GCF_001682955.1. Classification (NCBI taxonomy): domain Bacteria; kingdom Bacillati; phylum Bacillota; class Negativicutes; order Veillonellales; family Veillonellaceae; genus Megasphaera; species Megasphaera sp. DISK 18. The sequence goes on along the minus strand of NZ_LUGJ01000024.1, from coordinate 26,451 downwards.
GTGATTCCGATGCGGGAACGACGGCCTATGAGCCGTTCATGGAGGATCAGCGGGCCTATGCGACAGGGTTAGAATTGAAGCTGCCCGATACCTTCTTTGGTCCTGTCTTTTACTGGCGGGTACGCGGTCTTGACCTCAAAGGACGCCCGGTCAGTGAATTTTCTGATATTGAAGAAACCTATGTCGATATTTTTAAATCGGTGAGGGAAAAGCCGATACCCTTGTCTTTTTTTAATCAAGGTCCCGGTCAATGGCTACTCTATCCGGTGTATGATTGGATTGCCGTCCCCGGTGCCAAGTCCTATGAAGTAGAAGTCCTCGACGGGGCTCCGGAAAATCCCAACGGAACGAGGCCTTCCATCCACCGCATCGATGTCTACCATCCGGAGTATTCCCAGCAGTATGACCAAAAGGCTCGCTGGGGCGATAAGACTTTTTATTGGCGCGTTCGGGCCTTGGATGAAGATGGGAAGGCCATCGGCGGCTATTCCGATGCCGTGCCTTTCGAGCTGAGTCCCAAGACCGAAGCCGGGGAAGTCGCCATTTTCGGTGACAGTATCAGCCACGGCGGCGGCAGCGTTTCCTATTCGCCGACGGATTGGGAATTCAGCTACGCTTCGTACTTGAATTTTCCGACCATTAATTTATCTCAAAGCGGCGATACGAGTGCCATGGCTGCCGAGCGATTTGAAAAAGATGTCCTTCCCTTCAAGCCGTCGTACGTACTGATCCTCGTCGGCTCGAACAGTCTACGGGCCGGTGTCCCGTCGTGGGAAGTCATCGGCGATCTCCGGTCGATTAAAAAACAAGCCTTGGAGAACGGAATAAAACCGGTATTCCTGACGATTCCGCCTCTCAACCCGGAAAATATCAAGGCCGCCTTCGACCAGGATACGACCGACGATTGGCGACGGTCCATTGCCGAGGTCAACGATTATATCGATACTCAGGTTCACATCGATATCGTACCCGGCATGGCCGATGAAGACGGCGAACTCAAGACCGAGCTGGCCTTAGACGGACTTCATCTGGATCCGCCGGGAAAAGAACTGATGGCCCAGGCCATTAACAATGTTTGGGATGATATTACAGCCCTTCCTGACAGTGCTTGGGAATAGGCTGATGAGCTCTTACTTATGACAAAACGCCCTGCCGTAGTACGGCAGGGCGTTCTTTTATTCTGATAATAATTTTTTTGCGGTGAACTGGTCCGTAATGAGGACGTTGGCATAGCCGCCTTTTAAGGCTGCTCGGATACTGGCTATTTTTCCATCGCCGCCGGAAAGTAAGATACTGTATTCTTTATGGCGCAGATCGTCCAGGTCGATTCCGACGGTACGGTCATTCAGTTCCTGACTAGATATATTTCCGTCTTTGTCGAAGAAGCGGGAACAAATGTCACCGACGGCGTGGGTTTTTAGATAGTTCTTTTCCTGTGAATCGGCATAGCCCAGGCGGAAGAAAAGGGCGGTGTCGCGGACGGTACCGACGCTGAAGATGGCGATGTTGGCATTGCGGCCGAGCTCGAGGACGCGCTTGATATGGCGGTCGCGGTAGACCATTTCCTTGACTTCCTTAGAATCAAATAAGACCGGAAGGGGCAGGTATTGGGCGATGGTACTGTAATTGCTGGCGAACTTTCCTAAAATTTCATTGGCATAGGTTTCGCTGGTCGATAAGGTGATGCCCCCCTCGAGCTGGACGATTTGGGCGCCCTTTAAGGGGTGAGGAATGAGTTGATGGGACAGGTTGTTCAGCGTTGTCCCCCAGCCGACGCCAATGATGTCGCCGTCTTGAATGATGTCATTGACATAGGCGGCGCCGCGCTGGCCGATGTATTTTTTTATTTCTTCTTCATCTTCAATGGGAGCGTTGGCGATGCAGACATCGCGCAGGCCGTAGGCTGCAGCTACTTTTTGAGCCAACTGGCTCTGGTCTTCGATGGGGTCGAAGATTTCGATGCGTACAAAGCCTTTGTCTTTGGCATACTGCAGGAGCCTCGACACCGACGGGCGGGACAATTTCATTTCCTTAGCGATATCAGCTTGGCTGAAATTGGACTGATAGTATAATTTGGCGGCACTGATGGCCAGTTTATTCTTATCGTGCTGCATAGGCATTCATCCTCAATATGGTGCTTCTAAAAACACGGTTGTCAAAACAGAAGTCGTACAATAAGGTTCTCTTTATTATCGCATTTTTAGCGGTCCTTTTGCAAGGTAAAAGGGTAGAATAAAAAAGAGACTGCCTTTATATACCTTATATCTTGCATAAAATACATGACTTTACAAATACTATACAAGAATTGAAAATATGTAAAAATACAATTGAAAATAATTACGATAGATGTATAATGAGAACAGGTAAAGAAATCTATGCAATAAGCGAAAGAAAAATCAGATGTTATGTATGGAAGGAGAAATGTATTATGCAGGACAAGCAGTATGTAATGGCTCTTGACGCCGGCACGACGAGCAATCGCGCAATTATTTTTGACAATGAATCGCATATCGTCAGTGTCAGCCAAAAGGAATTTACCCAGTATTTCCCAAAGCCGGGCTGGGTTGAACACGATGCCAATGAAATCTATCACACCATGCTTGAAGTTATGCGGGAAGCTTTGGCCCAGTCGAATCTGACAGCCAATGAAATTTCAGCGATCGGGATTACTAACCAGCGTGAAACGGCTGTCGTCTGGGATAAGAAGACCGGCGACCCGGTGTACAATGCCATCGTTTGGCAGTCCCGTCAGACGGCGGAAATCTGTGAAGACTTGAAAGCTCGCGGCTTGGTCGATGAATTCCGTGAAAAAACGGGCCTGGTCATCGATGCTTATTTCTCAGGCACCAAGGTAAAATGGATTCTCGACAACGTAGAAGGGGCCAGAGAAAAGGCGGAAAAGGGCGATCTCCTCTTTGGGACCATCGACTGCTGGCTCGTTTGGAAGTTGACCGGCGGCAAAGTTCACATTACGGACTATTCTAACGCGTCGCGTACACTTATGTTCAACATTAAAGAACTAAAGTGGGATGACCAGCTCCTTGAATATTTAACCGTTCCGAAATCGATGCTGCCGGAAGTTCGCCCGTCGAGCGATATTTATGGGTGGACAGAACCGTCGATCCTCGGCGGTATGGTCAATATTGCCGGCATTGCCGGTGACCAGCAGGCAGCTCTCTTCGGCCAGACCTGTTTTGAACCGGGCATGGCCAAGAATACCTACGGGACGGGCTGCTTTATGTTGATGAATACGGGGACGACGCCCATTCCTTCTAAAAACGGCTTGGTTACGACCATTGCCTGGGGCCTTGACGGCAAAGTCGAATATGCCCTCGAAGGTTCTATCTTCGTCGCCGGATCGGCCATTCAGTGGCTTCGTGACGGACTGCGGCTCATCGATACGGCTCCCGATTCGGAATGGGTTGCTAAACGGGTTCCCGATTCGGATGGCGTCTATGTCGTTCCGGCCTTCGTCGGCCTTGGCGCTCCGTACTGGGATATGGATGCTCGTGGTCTCATTATCGGCATTACGCGGGGCACGAAAAAGTCTCACATCGTCCGGGCTACCCTCGATTCCATGGCTTATCAGACGAAAGACGTCCTCGGCGCCATGGAAGCCGATTCGGGTATTAAATTGGCCGCTTTAAAGGTAGATGGCGGCGCCGTTGCCAACAATATGCTCATGCAGTTCCAAGCCGATATCCTCGGCGTTCCTGTCGATCGGCCTCAGGTCATTGAAACGACGGCTCTCGGTGCGGCCTACTTAGCAGGCCTTGCCGTCGGCGTCTGGGATTCGAAAGAAGATCTGGTCTCGAGCTGGAAACTTCAGAATCGCTTTGAACCGACGATGGATCCTGAAAAATCGAGTGCCTATTATAAAGGCTGGCGCAAAGCGGTCAAACACGCAATGCATTGGCTGAGTGATGAAGACTGACAGAGAGGTGCATAGCTATGATATACGATAACTTACTTGGTGAATTCATCGGAACGATGGTCCTCATCGTCTTCGGGGGCGGCGTCTGTGCCTGCAATACCTTGGCGAAATCGAAAGGCCAGGGCGGCGGCTGGATCTGTATTACGACGGCATGGGGTTTTGCCGTAATGCTCGGTGTCTTTACGGCGACGACCTTGGGCGCCCCACAAGGTGACCTGAATCCTGCCGTCACCTTAGGGAAAACCATGATCGGCATCTATTCGGTACCGCAGTTTATTGTTACCTCTATCGTTCAGATCCTGGGCGGCAGCCTCGGTGCGGCTATCGTTTGGCTCGCTTACTTGCCCCATTGGGCTGAAACGGAAGACAAGGCTGCGAAGCTCGGCATTTTCTGTACGGCCCCGGCTATCCGCAACTATCCGGCCAACTTCCTTTGCGAATTTATCGCGTCCTTCTTCTTGATGTTCGTCATTTGGATGATCTTTTCCCCGGCTGTCGGCAAGATTCCTGCCGGCCTCGGGCCCTATATCGTAGGTGTCCTCATCTGGGCTTTGGGTATGAGCCTTGGCGGTCCTACAGGGTATGCCATGAATCCCGCCCGTGATCTCGGTCCTCGTCTGGCACATGCCATTCTGCCGATTGCCGGTAAGGGCGGTTCCGATTGGGGGTATGCCTGGGTTCCTGTCGTCGCTCCGATGGTCGGTGCCTTCGCTGCCTACGTCGTCGCTGCAGCACTGAACGTATTCTAATTTCATGATGGTTATTTCGGTTATAGGGACTCGGTACGGGTCCCTATAATTTTAGAAATTTACAAAATTTCTTATTTAAATGAACTTAGTTTCAAATCGGGAAATGCATATATCATAGCTTATTTTTTGACTATGATAAATTAGCATTACCATAAAATGAAAAAATGTAAAAATAGACTTGCAATTATTTTCACGAACTTATATAATAAGGGCATCAAAGATAGTACTCCAAGGCATTTACAGAGAAAGAGGTTGTGAATATGACAAAACAAGCAGATGTCGTCGTAATCGGCGGCGGTATTACCGGCACAGCCATTTTGCACGAATTATCCAAGTATAATCTTCGCGCCGTTCTGGTTGAACAGGAACCGGAATTAGCAGCCGGTACGACAAAAGGCAATAGTGCCATTCTTCACGCAGGGTTCGATGCTCCTACGGGCAGCATGAAAGCTTTGATGAATGTTGAAGGCAATGCGATGTACCATGAATTAAAGGATGAATTAGATTTGGAAATTCGTTGGTCCGGGTCATATGTAGCAGCTCTCGACGATGAACAGATGGAAGTCCTTAAAGAACTCCTCGCCCGGGGCCAGGCTAACGGCGTTCCCGGTTTGAAAATCGTCAGCGGCGATGAAATGCGCGAAGAAGAACCGAATGTCAGTAAAGACATCAAAGCGGCTCTCTTTGCCCCGACAGCCGGCATCTGCTGGCCCTTCGGCTTGGCGTTGGCCTTTGCGGAAAATGCCGTCATCAACGGTGCCGAAGTCATCCGTGACTGTAAGGTTACGGACATCGTCGTAGAAGGCGGTGCCGTAAAGGCCGTTGAAACGGATAAAGGCACGATTGAAACGAAGTACGTCATCAATGCTGCCGGCGTCCATGCCGACGATATCAGCCGTCTGGCCGGTGACGACAGCTTTACGATTAAACCGCGCCGCGGCGAATATATTCTCTTCGACAAGACAGCTCAGAAAGATTTGGTTTACTCGCCTATTTTCCCGACGCCGACTAAGATGGGCAAGGGGATTTTGGTCTGTGCTACGACGCACGGCAACGTATTCGTAGGGCCTAACGCCCAGGATCTGCCGGAAGATGACAAGGATGATACAGCCGTTACCATTCCCGGCATGGACGAAATTCTGGACAAAGCCCGCCGCTTAGTCCCCAATATCCCGGTCGGTGCTACGATTACCGAATTTTCCGGTGTCCGCGCCGTTTCCAATACGGGCGACTTTATCGTCGGACCTTCGGAAAAGACGACGGGACTGCTCCATGCTGCCGGCATCCAGTCGCCGGGCCTTACGTCGGCGCCGGCCATTGCCAAAAAGCTGGTGGACCTCATCGTATCTGAAACGGGTGCTTCGGCTAAGTCCGATTATAAAAAAGGCCGTCCGGCCCAGCCCTGCTTCCGCATGATGCTCGATGCGGACCAAAAAGCCCTTATCGCTAAAGATCCTCGTTACGGCCGCGTCATCTGTCGCTGTGAAACGATTACGGAAGGCGAAATCGTCGATGCCATCCATCGTCCTGTCGGGGCCCGCACTGTGGACGGTGTCAAACGCCGTACTCGTGCAGGCATGGGCCGCTGCCAAGGCGGTTTCTGCGGACCTCGTGTAACTCAGATTTTGGCCCGTGAATTGAACATCCCGGTTACGGAAGTCCGGAAAGAAATGCGTAATTCTTATATGTTCTATAATAAAGAAAGCGGAGGTAAGGCATAATGGGTGAACAACTTTATGATATTATCATCGTTGGCGGCGGCCCGGCAGGCCTGTCTGCTGCATATAGCGCCTGGCAGAACGGCGCGAAAGAAATCCTCGTTCTCGAACGTGACCGTGAAGCCGGCGGCATTCTTCAGCAGTGCATTCACAATGGCTTCGGTCTCCATCATTTTAAAGAAGAATTGACCGGTCCCGGGTATGCCCAGCGCTGTTATGATTTGGTCAAAGATAAACCGGAAATCAAAATCCTCGTCGATACGATGGTCTTAAACATCGGTCAGGATAAAACCGTTACCGCCGTCAGCCCGGAACACGGTCTGATGAAAGTAAAGGGCAAGACGATCATCCTTACCATGGGCTGCCGTGAACGGACGCGTGGTGCTATCCGCATTCCCGGTTATCGTCCGGCCGGCGTTTTCACCGCCGGTGCTGCCCAGCGTATGGTCAATATGGAAGGCTACTTGCCGGGCAAAAAAATCGTCATCCTCGGCAGTGGTGATATCGGCTTGATCATGGCTCGCCGTATGACCTTGGAAGGGTGTAAAGTGCAGGCCGTTTTGGAAATCTGCCCCTTCTCCAACGGTCTTACTCGAAACATGGTTCAATGCCTCTATGACTATGATATTCCCCTGTATCTGTCGCATACGATTACGGCTATTCACGGGAAAGATCGGGTCAGCGGTATTACGGCAGCCAAAGTCGACGATCATATGAAACCGATTCCGGGTACGGAATTCGATATCGACTGCGATACCCTGCTGTTGTCTGTCGGCCTCATTCCGGAAAATGAATTGTCCCGCGGCCTCGGCATCGCTATGCATCCCTTGACCAACGGACCGATCGTCGACCAGCATCGTGAAACGAGCATCCCCGGCATCTTTGCAGCCGGCAATGTCGTCCACGTCCACGACTTAGTCGACTTCGTATCGGAAGAAGCGGAAATCGCCGGTAAGTATGCCGCCCTGAAGGCTCAGGAACAGCTTCCGGAAGATATTGCCGACATCGCTGTTGAAGCCGTTGACGAAGTCAGAACCTGCGTTCCCCAGCATGTCCGCGCTACGGCTGAAGGGGAAACGATTCGACTCTTCATGCGTGTCCGCAAACCGATGAAAAAAGTTCGCCTTACCGTGAAAAGCGGTGACGATACGCTGCTGACGAAAGTCCTCCCCGTTGCCAAACCGAGTGAAATGATTGCCGTCAACGTACCGGCTGCCAAGGCGAAAGGTCATCATGCGGATTGGACTGTTTCCGTAAAGGAGGAAGCATAATATGAGCGTAGAAACGAAACAATTAAACTGCATCAACTGCCCTATGGGCTGCTTGCTTACGGTTACCTTGGAAGACGGTAAAGTGACGAACGTCACCGGCAACACCTGTCCTCGCGGCGAAACGTATGCCCACCAGGAATTGACCGATCCCCAGCGCATGCTGACGTCGACGGTCAGCATCGAAGGCGGCGAACTTCCGCTCCTGCCGGTCGTATCCAAGACGACCTTGCCGAAAGGGAAAATTCTCGACTGTGCCATGGCCTTGCGCAGCGTCCATGTCAAGGCTCCGGTCAAGACGGGCGACGTCATCGTCAAAGACATCTTAGGCCTCGGCGTCGATATCGTAGCCAGCCGCGATATGTAAGCGTATAAAACAACATCAAAATATCCTCTCTCTGTATATACGACAAACGCCCGCCAAGGAATTTCCTTGGCGGGCGTTTTACATATATAAATCATTAATAGCGACAGAAAGGGATTAGTCCCAGCCTAATTTGCGGCGTTTTTCTTCGATGTCGGCGACAATCTGTTTTGCCAGTGCCTTGGGATCGACGTTGACCGTCATGACCGAACCGAGGGTTTCTTTGGTATCGCGCTTTAAGAAGTTTTCGACGTTCGTCGAACCTTGGACCGGCGGTTCGACGCAGTGATAGGAATTGATGCCGAACAGGCGGAAGGCCAAAGAGGCATCGAGGCCTTTTTCATTGGACCATTCCGGGCTGGCAAAGCCGTAGGGCATGTCCTTGATGTCATGGCCGGCAGCCTGGGCGATACCGCCTAAGACGACGGATGCGCGGGTGTTGTCGACGCATTCACCCATGTGCCATACGGGCGGCAGCTTGCCGCCGAGGAATTTCTGCAGGGAGTCACCGGCTTTGACGGCGCCGTCTTTACTGCAGAAGCCGAGTTTCAAGAGCGGGAAGGAAGCACAGCCGTTGGTGAACAGGAGAATGTTGTTTTTCAGGAGTTCTTCGGCCACGTCGACGACGGCCCGTTCGTAAACGACACGGGGGTTGTTGCAGCCGACGATGTTGACGATCCCTTTGATCTGCCCGCTCTTAAGGGCATCGGCAAAGGGGCCGAAACCGTTGAATTCTTCGGCAATGTTTTCAGCATTGAAGCCGACATCGGCCGTGACTTCGTAAGACGGAATGAAGACCGGCACGTCGCGGCGGGCTTCGAAGCTTTCGATGCCCCGGGTGACGATTTTTCTGGCTAATTTTTCCGTATCTTCGATGTTGGAATGGTGATGGTCGTAGGCGTAGTGTTCGGCACCGGGCAGGCGTGCGGAATCACTGGTCGTGACGACGGTCGTCTTGAAGCAGCGGGCGACGTCCATAATGGACGGGAAAACATCCTGTACGTCGGCAACCCACAAGTCGAGGGCACCCGTCCCGAGAACGAGTTCGGCCCCGACGGCATTGGACAGGGGGATGACCCCTTCATAGCGGTACATGGCGGCCAGGCAGGAACAGCAGACGCCGTAGAATTGGATGCCCTTGGCACCGTGCGCCTTGGCCAGGTCGATGAATTCCTGGGTGCGGCCGATGCGGACGATTTCACTGACCAAGGTCGGAAGATGGCCGTGAACGGCGATATTGACATAGCCTTTTTTCAGCGCGCCGATATTTACTTTTGAAGTAGCCCGATGGCCGATGCCGAAGACGACGTCTGTGGCGATGTTGGCAGCGACGACGCCGGTAAAGCAGAAAGCAAGTCCGCAGCGCAGGAACTGTTTCATGATGCTCTGCCAATCTCCGTCCGTACCGACGCCGGTGCGGTGATAGGCGTCAAAGACTTCATTGTAAGCACTGATGGGGATGATGTCGAGGTCGTTCCAAACTTTTTGCCGTTCAGCAGGAGCCATGGCTTTGATCGTTTCATAGTCATCCGGTGTCGGGCGGGAGAGGTCGGCCAGGAGGACGTCGGCCAATTTGCCGGCCAAGGCTTTGACATCGTCTGTGTCATCGGGAATGCCGAAGGCTTTGCAGACCTGATGCAGTTTTTCAACGCCGAGAATGGGGAGGTTCAACCGCCCTTCGGAGATGAATTTCAAGGTCAGCAAGACTTCACGGGCATGCGCCCCGTGCTAGGCTACACCGGCAGCGGCACTGCGCAGGATATTGCGCGATACGATGAGGTCGGCATCGGCACCGCAGACGCCGAGGGGAGTCTTAGGCGTAATCTTACAGGGACCCATATTGCAGTTTTTACAGCATACGCCAGCAAGGCCGAAGGTACACTGCGGTTTTTGCTGGTCGAAGCGGTCAAAGGTCGTGTCACAGCCAATCTGTTCCATGCGCAGCAGCATTTCTCGTACGGCCGGGTCCGGCGTATGATCCAGGACATCCTGCTTGGAGGCAAAGGTCTTGCGGTATTCGGCAACGGCCTTCATGTAGTCATTGACGCCGCCGTGAACGTGGGGATGGTTGTGATCGTGGGGATGGACATGGTCGGCCAGACAGTCATGATCATGGTCGTGATGGTGGTCATGATGATGGTCGTGATCATGATGATGATGATGGTCGTGATCATGATGGTGGTCGTGATGGTGGTCATGATCATGATCATGTTTATGTTCATGATGGTCGTGGTGTTTATGTTCCTTTTCCAATTCTTCTTCGGACATGAGGACACTCCCCTTCTAAAAATAAAAAATATATAATAAACACTTTCATTTAATAAAGCAAATATCGACTTTGCCTAATGAAAAAATGAACTGCCTTCAATTATAAAAGCAGTTCATTTTTTTGGCAAGATGGTGTTGGCTAGTTTTTTTAGAAATTTATTTTACTTTTTGCTGGATGAAGCCCGGCGTCGTGAGGTAACGGTCGCCGTTATCCGGCAGGAAGGCTACGATGGTTTTACCGGCATTTTCCGGACGTTTGGCAACTTCCGAGGCGGCAAAGAGGGCAGCACCGCCGGAGATACCGATGAGGAGACCTTCCGCTTCGGTGAATTTCTGAGCCGTTTCAAAGGCCTGTTCGTTGCTGACCGTGAAGACTTCATCGTAAATCTTCGTATCGAGGGTTTCCGGAACGAAGTTAGCACCGATGCCCTGGATTTTATGCGGGCCGGCATGGCCTTCGGAGAGGAGCGGAGAATCCTTCGGTTCGATAGCGATAATCTTGACCGACGGTTTCTTTTCTTTGAGATACTGGCCGACGCCGGAAATGGTGCCGCCTGTACCGATGCCGGCCAAGAAGATGTCGACAGCGCCGTCGGTGTCTTCATAGATTTCCGGGCCTGTCGTCAGGCGATGAATTTCCGGATTGACGGGGTTCGTGAACTGGCTGGGAATGAAGGAGTCGGGAATTTCTTTGGCTAATTCGTTGGCTTTGTCAACGGCACCCTGCATGCCCGTTTTCCCCGGAGTCAAGACGATTTCAGCACCATAAGCGGAGATGAGGTTGCGGCGTTCGACGGACATCGTTTCCGGCATGGTGAAGATGGCACGATAGCCTTTGGCGGCGGCGACGGCAGCCAGACCGATACCGGTATTGCCGCTGGTCGGTTCGATGATGACCGAACCTTTCTTAAGGACGCCTTTCTTTTCAGCGTCTTCGATCATGGCTTTGGCGATACGGTCTTTGGCAGAACCGGCCGGGTTAAAGGCATCGAGTTTAACGAGCAGATTGGCGGAAATGCCGGCGGCACTGTTGTAGCGTTCCGGTTTCAAAATCGGTGTGTTGCCGACTAACTGTAACATAGACGTGTAAATTTTACTCATGATACATCTCTCCTTTTCGTATGGATTCATCCCCCGATGAATGCAATTGTATAAACAGTAAATGATAAGCTATACCGAATGGGTATATATTATATGTAAGCCTGTGCCGGGAAAAATTTCCTGTACAGGGGAACAACAAAGACAGAGGACTATTTAAGAGGCCTCATTTGGTTGGGACATCGCTCATCCTGCCGCTGGTCGATCAGTTCGAGGCGATGCTCTAAGAGCATGACCTGGCGCTTGAGGGCTACAATCTGATCTTCGATGGGGTCAGGCAGGCGATTGTGATTGAGGTCGACGTCGCGTTCGCTGTGGCTGGCTTTGAGGTGCTTGCCCTTTTGAACGACGACCCGTCCGGGAATACCAACGACGGTCGAGTGCGGTGGAACGGCTTTGAGGACGACGGAGCCGGCCCCGATTTTTGCGCCTTCACCGACGGTAAAAGAACCGAGGACTTTGGCCCCGCAGGCGACGACGACGTAGTCGCCGATGGTCGGATGGCGTTTTCCTTTTTCTTTACCGGTACCGCCGAGGGTTACGCCCTGATAGAGGGATACGTTGTTGCCGATGATCGTCGTCTCGCCGATGACAATTCCCATGCCATGGTCGATAAAAAGTCCTTCACCGATTTGAGCACCGGGATGAATTTCGATTCCCGTAAAGAAGCGGGAGATGGTGGAAATAATTCGGGCCGTGACGAACCATTGGCGGCGGTAAAAGAAGTGAGCCAGGCGGTAAGCCCAAATGGCATGAAGGCCGGAATAACAGAGCAAGACTTCGAGCGTATTTTTGGCCGCCGGGTCGCGGTCCTTAATGACGCGAATGTCGTTGCGAAGTGATTTGAACATGGCTGGGCGCCCTCCTGTAGTCTGAAAAAATGAATAAAAAAAAGACCTCGTCATACAGAGACGATGGTCCGTGGTTCCCCTCTGATTGCAGTACGAAGACTGCCACTCAATACCCATAACGGCGGCAACCGAGATGACCTACTGTTAAGTTCAATCATCCTGCTCTTGAAGGCATTCCATCACAGTTGACTTTGATAAGGGCTTTCAGCCAATGACCCCTACTCTCTGTACCGTTTCCTGTGTGTACTTGTTTCAATCATTGCATTTATGTCTTTGGTTTGAGAACATAATACGCCTTCGCTTTCCGTTTGTCAATAGAATTTTTGTAAAAAGATGACAAATTTGGTGATTTATTAAAAATGACGATGATGAACCTGTTTTTTTCTCCGTTTAGGGAGGAGAAAAATGGCCTCGCTGCGGGGAAGGACGGCTGGCACGATGTACATCGAGAGCGCATATATGGTATAATAAAGACTATGCATAATGATTTATCAACCGATAAAGGAGGTTATATTATATGAGCACGCAGATTACCTATTTAAATCATAGTGGCTTTTCTGTTGAGACTGATTCCAAGGTTCTGGTCTTTGATTATTACAAAGATCCGTCAGGAACGGTCAAGGCTTACAGCCAAATCCGTCGGAAACCGGTCTGGTTTTTCGTTACGCACTGGCATGACGACCACTTTAACGGCCGCATTGCCGACTTCGACGGCGACCAGTACATTATCAATGAAGACGTGCCTTTGAAACGAGACGGCCTCAAGGCGGTTCATGCCATGAAGCTCTATGATACGCTGACCCTTGGCGATACGAAGATCACCCAATTCGGATCGACCGACGAAGGAGGATCGTTCCTCGTCGAAACAGACGGCTTGAAGATTTTCCATGCCGGGGACTTGAATTGGTGGCACTGGCTTGGCGACACCGATGAAAACAATGCTGAAGCCAAAGCCAATTTCGAACGAGAAATGAAGCATTTAGTGGGTCGGACCTTCGACATCACCTTTTTCCCTGTTGACGCCCGCTTAGAAGGGGCTCGTGAATGGGGCGTCAAAGCATTTTTAAAGGATGTTTCCGTAACCAAGTGTCTCATTCCCATGCATTATTTTGGAACGCCGTGGACGCCGTCTGATGAATTTAAAAAGGCTTACGACGTGCCCTTATGGATTCCCAAGCACGATGGGGATGACCTCATCATCGATAAATAGGAGGTATTATGGCGAGTAACACAAATGGCGGAAGACGGAGCCAGATTGCCAATTATATCCTGATTATAGCCGCAATCGTTCTCTTATTGTCCTATCCGTTCCAAGACTTTTTTGCAGGCGGCCTCTTGACTCATTTAGCGGGAGCGGCCCTTATCGGGGGCCTTGCCGACTGGTATGCGGTTACGGCGCTGTTTCGGCGCCCCTTGGGCATTTCCTTTAAGACCGCTTTGATTCCCAATAGTAAGGAACGGATTGCCGAAATGGCGCGGCACATGATTGAATCGGAGATTTTGACCGTTTCCAATATGTATAATGTCCTCAAACGCCATCCTATTTTAGGGGCGACGCTGGACTATCTCCATACGGAAAAGGGATTCCAATCGGCAGAGCGCATCTTCGGCCAAATTTTAAACACCTTTTTATACACCGTCGACATGAAGACCGTCGTCAAGGCCTTTGCCGGCATCGGCGGATCGGCCGTCGAAAAAATCGATTTGGCGCCGGTCATGAGCAAGGCGATTCAAGCCAGCCTTCGCGGTGAATCGGGCAAGGATTTTCTCGATTTTATGATCTTTGCCTTGGAACAAGTCGTGAAGAGTGATACGACAAAAGGCTATATCGGCGAAATCTATGAAGAGTCCCTGCGGCAGTATGCCAAGCACAACATCTTATTGGGATGGGCTATTAAAGCGGCCATTAAAATGGAAGTCTTTCAGCCGAGCCATGTTGCCGGTTTGCTGCAGGAAAAATGCCTGGCTCTTTTGGAAGAAACCAAAGAGGAAAACTCCCTTCAGCGCCAGCAGGCTCTCCACTACTTGTGGAAGCAGGCTGAACACATCGAAATCAATGAAGAATGGAGTCAGCGCATCGATGCCTATAAAGATAAGATGTATAATCATTTGATGCTGCGGCCGGATACCGAGGAAGCTTGGCAGCGTTACGTCCAGAATCCGGACAATCAGAAGCGCTTCTGTACGGCAGCGGCAGAATTTGTCGTCCAAAAACTGGAAGGCTGGCACCAAAATCCGGAGCAGGTCGAACAGATCAACCGCCAGGCCCTGGCTTTTGCTGCCCGCGAACTGAAGCGGCTCCAGGTTTGGTTCGGTAAGACGGCTGAAGCTGAAATCCTTAAATATGACGGAACTTATCTTGCAGAACAACTGGAAAACAGTGTCTGGTATGACTTGCAGATGATTCGCGTCAACGGCTCCCTCGTCGGCGCCGTCTTAGGGGCCGTCATATACCTTGCTATGTACGCCATGAAAGGAGGGGCTATCTTATGACTTACCGACAGCGTGCCAATCTCATTTTAGGCTTGTCGTTCGTCGCCTTCATTGCCATCTTCTTTTGGTGGTACACCCACGACGTATCGGTTTGGGAAGAGCTCTTGTTCTTCGTTATCCAATCAGCCCTCATCGGCAGTATTGCTGACTGGTTTGCCGTTACGGCCCTCTTTGAAAAACCCTTGGGATTTCCCTATCATACAGAGCTCTTGTATCGCCATCGCGACCGCATCATTGACGGGATTGCCCGATTGATATCGGAAAAGCTGCTCCAGCCCGACATGTGGAAGGATAAGCTCTATCAAATTTCCTTTATGGATAAAGCCGTCGACTGGCTGCGCGGCCCTCAGGGGCGGGAAAAACTCCGTACGGGGCTCTATGAAGTCGCTCAACGGGCCCATCAGCATATTCAGCGCGGCGAAACGCAGACGGCCATAGCCGGGCACCTGCGCATGTATTTGAAGCGCCAGCCTTTGGTAAGCTTCTTGGAAGACCGCCTCGTTTCGCTGCTCGAAGATCCGACGAGCCCCATGTTCCAGGACCTGATCAATCTCGTTCGCCGCGTCGTCAACAGCGAAGATTTTGACAAACTGTTGGAACGGCTCATCATCCAGTGGCGCGAAGAATCGCAGCACTCCTCGATGTCCAGCATTACCTTGACTAAGGTTCTCGGTATCGTCGATACTCAGCGGATCGCCAAGGATATAAAACTGGGTATCGTCAACTGGCTCGACCAATGGGAACATGCTGAAGGCGAACAGCGGGAATGGCTGTGCCGAAAAGTGGAAATCCTGCTCTATTCGATGAATGGTCAGCTATCCTTTGGGGTACAGAATTGGCAGAATGAATTCGTCGATGCCCTGCCTATCGAGCAGTGGCTGACAGACATCGAACATTCGACGAAAGACTATTTCATGACCGGCGAACAGGGCCGGGAAGAATTGAAAGATTTACTGGAAGAACAGTTCATCCACTACCTCGAATACTGCCGGTCCTATCCGGAAATTAAAGAATGGCTTGATGAACAGATCCGCCGGGCCTTCAACGTCATCTTGGAACATGAACATTCCCTCATTGCCGTTGCTGTCCGAGACGTCTTGTCCGGTTTCGATAAAAATCGGTTCAACCAGTTCTTGGAAAGTAAGGTCGGCGAAGACCTGGCTTGGATTCGTATCAATGGTGCCATCGTCGGCGCCTCCATCGGTCTTTGCGTCTTTGGCATCTTGAAAATCTATCAGTTTACCCTCGTGCCGTTCCTGCGGGGCCTCTTTCTGTAATCAGGTTCTCTGGAATTGCTCGTTTTGCGTTGTGCCCGTCCTTTTAACAGGACGGGCTGTCTTATGAGGATGAATACATGGAGTATAATCAGATAACCCCTGCAGTCATAACGGCCTTACAGGCCATTGTAGGTGAAAAATATGTTTGGACCGATGAAGATAAACGGATTCCCTACGGTCGCGATGAAGGCACCTTTGCGGTGCCTTTTCTGCCCGATGCCGTCATCTTACCGGCAACGGCGGAGGAACTGGCTGCTGTTGTCACTTTGGCCAATGAGGCCGTCATTCCCGTCATTCCCAGAGGGACCGGGACGGGCCTTGAAGGCGGCGCCCTTGTCGACGGCCGCGGCGGCATTATAGTCAGTACGGAGCGGATGAACCGCATTTTGGAAATCAATGAAGAGGCTATGTACATGGTAGTAGAAGCCGGCGTCATTACCGAGACGATACAAAAGGAAGCCGGTAAAAGGGGCCTTCTCTATGCCGGTGACCCGTGCAGCGGTGACAGCTGCTGCATCGGCGGCAACGGGGCCACCAATGCCGGCGGTAACCGGGCCGTGAAGTATGGGACGACGAGAGACCAAATCTATGCTCTTGAAGTCGTCACGCCGACCGGGAAAATTGCTAATCTCGGTAAGCGCCTCCATAAGATGACGGCCGGCTACCCCTTGGAAAAAATCGTCGTCGGTTCTGAAGGGACGCTGGGCATTATTACGAAACTGACCTTAAAGCTTGTGCCCTTGCCAAGGGCGACGGCACACGTCCTGGCCGTCTTTCCATCGGCCGAACAGGCCTTATCGCTGGTGACGGCGCTCCCCAAGGCCGGTATTACGCCGACGTGTTTGGAATTTATGGATTACGATGTCATCGAAGTCGTCGGGGCATGGCTCGATGAAAAACAGAACTGCCCTGAAGGCGGAGCCTATATGATTATCCAGCTTGACAGTCAAAGTGAAGACGGCCTTGACGATGACTGTATGAATCTCGATGACATCTGCCGATCTCTCGGGGCTGTCGAAGTCTTCATGGCCGATGCCGAAAAAGTTTGGAAGGCCCGCAAGGCCTTTACCGAAGCGTCGGCTGCGGACTGCCCGGTCGCCGCTATGGAAGACTTCGTCGTACCGCCGGATAAACTATTGTCCTTCATGAACGAGTTGAAGGCCATCGGTGAAGCGACGGGCGTCGTATTCCGCGGTGTCAGCCATGCCGGAGACGGCAATATTCACTTGGACCTCCTGCGTCGGAGCTTTGCAGATGAGGCCGATGAAGGAGGTCGTATTGCGGCTTTTGAAGATAAGGCCTGTGAAGCAGCCTATCGTCTGGGCGGCGCTGTTTCCGGCGAACACGGTATCGGTCAGGCCCGGAAAGCTTTATTTGCAAAATATACTGACCCCGTCGAGTTGGAATTGATGAAAGCCTTGAAACAGGCTTGGGACCCGAAGGGGATTTTAAATCCCGGAAAGATTTTTGATTGAGGTGCGTGACTATGGAATCGATATGTAATGACTGTCCTCGGCGCTGCGGTGTCGTCCGCAGCCTCCTTTGGAATGAGAAGGGAATGCCCGGCTTTTGCCATTCGCCTCTCCAGCCCGTCGTGGCCAGAGCGGCCCTGCATCGATGGGAGGAACCGTGCATCAGCGGGACACGCGGGTCGGGAACGGTCTTTTTTACGAGCTGTAATCTGCGCTGCTGCTTCTGCCAAAATTCCATCATCTCCATGGGACGAAAGGGAGTTCCGATTACGCCCGGAAGGCTTCGGGAAATCTATGGTGAGCTCATTGAAAAGGGGGCCCATAACATCAACCTGGTGACGCCGACGCCATATACCTCTGCCATTTTAGAGAGCTTGGCAGATCCCTTGCCGGTGCCCGTCGTCTATAACTGCGGCGGTTATGAATCGATAGATACCATCGATCGATTTAAAGATAAGGTGCAGATTTATTTGCCGGACTTTAAATACCTCGATTCAGCCTTAGCCGGACGCTACAGCGGTGCTGCGGACTACCCGCAGGTCGCAGCCGAAGCCATTCTTCGCATGTATGACCAGGTAGGTCCTTACGAACTCGATGACGACGGAATTTTGAAAAAAGGCGTCATCATCCGCCACCTCATCCTTCCCGGCTGTGTCGACAATACGAAAGCCGTCATCGATTGGGTGCGGAACCATTTCGACGACGGCCAGGTCTTATTCAGTTTGATGCGCCAATACGTGCCTTGCGGCCGGGCGGGAGACTATCCGGAAATCAACCGTCCCTTGACCGATGAAGAGTACGATGAGGCGGAACAGTATCTCTTTGACAGCGGTATTGAAGACGGATTTGTTCAGGAAAAAGAGAGCGCCAGCGATGACTTCATTCCCGATTTTGACGGAACCGGCGTTATCTGACGATCTCGGTATCGATAAAAATGTATATAAAAAAGACTGTCCCGGCAGCTGCCTGAGAGCATGTACATCTCAGGCGCTGTCACAGGGGCAGTCTTTTTATATGGTCTTAGTGTTGATCGACGGTCAATTCTTTAAAGCGTTTGGCAATCGGATCGGATTTAACTAATTCTTCGAGGTGTTTCAATTCTTCAGCTTCTACCGTTTCAGACGTATCGTAGCTGGGCGGTACGGTCTTTGCCAATTCAAGGCATTTCCGTGCAGAGGCTACGCTGACGATGATGACCAAGATGGCCATGATAGCCGATACGCCGAAGAGGAGCCATTCCTGCTTGGGCAGGTAGATGTTGAACATATTGAGGTAATCAGCCCAGAAGATGACGACGGTCAGGAAAACCCAGGGGATGACCGTGACCCAGGCGAAGCGGGCCTTACCCATAGCACAGATGACAACGGTCGAGATAGCCAGGGTGATGATGGCCAAGAGCTGGTTCGATACACCGAATATCGGCCAAATCGTAGACAGGTTGCCTTGGAGTACGATGTAACCCCATGCGCCGGAGATCAGAGCCGAGGCGACGATGCCGCCGGGGAGCCAATGGGGATCGCCGAACTTCGGCCATACGCGGCCGATGAGTTCCTGGAGCATGTAACGGCCGACACGAGTACCGGCGTCGATGATGGTCATGATGAACAGGGCTTCAAACATGATGCAGAAGTGATACCAGTAGTTCATCAGGTGGTCAAGACCGGGGATGTTGGAGAAGATGAAAGCCATGCCGACAGCCAGCGAAACGGCGCCGCCGGGACGATGAGCTACGTCTTCGCCGACCATGGCGTTCAACTGAGGCAGGTCGACGACCTGGATGCCCAGGGCCTGGAAGTGTTCAGCTGTCGAGTTGATGGCGAAGTAGTCGTTCGGGATGAGGGAGCAGGCTGCGATAAGGGCCATCATGCCGACGAAGGATTCGGTCAGCATGGCGCCGTAGCCTACGGGGAGAATGGAGCGTTCGTTCATCAGCATCTTCGGCGTCGTACCGGTCGAAATCATGCAGTGGAAGCCGGAGATGGCACCGCAGGCGATGGTGATGAAGATATACGGAAGGACCGGACCGGTGATGACCGGGCCGCCGCCGGCGACAAACTGAGTCATAGCCGGCATCTGAATCGTAGGTCCGACGATGATGATACCGAGGGCCAGAGCACCGATGGTACCGATTTTCATGTACGTCGAGAGGTAGTCACGCGGAGCCAGGAGCAGCCATACGGGAAGAGCAGCAGCTACGAAGCCGTAGATGATGAGGGCGATGGAAATGCCCTTAGCATTGATCGTGAACAGGGGAGCCAGTGTCGGCGAAGCCGATACGGACGGGCCGAGAATGACGGCGAGAAGTGTCAATGCTACGCCGATGACCGTACCTTCTTTGATGTGGCCCGGGCGCAGGAACTGCATGTAGACGCCGACGAAAATAGCGATAGGAATGGTCATGCCGATCGTGAAAGTACCCCAAGGGCTGTCGTGAAGGGCATTGACGATGACGACGGCCATGCCGGCCATAGCCAGGATGTTGAGGAACAAGACGGCAAAGGATGTTGCCAGGCCGACTTTGTCACCAATCTGAGCTTTGGCGATTTCGGCAATGGATTTGCCGTCATAGCGCATGGACGCAAAGAGGATGACCATGTCATGGACGGCACCGGCGAGGACACCGCCGATGAGAATCCACAGGGCGCCCGGTAAGTAACCGAACTGAGCTGCGATGACCGGGCCTACGAGGGGGCCGGCGCCGGCGATAGCCGCGAAGTGATGGCCGAAGACGACGTACTTATTGGTCGGCACGTAGTCATGACCGTCTTCAAAACGGAAAGCCGGTGTAACCTTATACTGGTTAACGGTCAGTACTTTTGCGGCAATAAAAGCACCATAGAAACGGTAAGCCAGCACAAATATTAATGCAGAAATGATAACTAAAAACAAACCATTCATAAAAAATTCCCT
Organism: Megasphaera sp. DISK 18; assembly: GCF_001682955.1. NCBI lineage: Bacteria > Bacillati > Bacillota > Negativicutes > Veillonellales > Veillonellaceae > Megasphaera > Megasphaera sp. DISK 18. Next base: position 6,049 of record NZ_LUGJ01000024.1, on the reverse strand, counting down.
CCTTATCATATTTATTTCGTGAAGCGCTGGACGCTTACAAAACAGGCGTTGTATAGGTACGAAATATAAAGCTGATGCCATGCTTTTGATGGGGGTATGGATCTCATCACTTTTGCCGCAGGTGCTTTGATGAGGAATATTATAATCGGATGCAACGCCACATCCTCAGTCCATCCAAGTAAAACGTTTTTGTTACAATTCTGTTGACTTTTTGTCGTTTATAAATATCACATAACGATTTTACTATACACCTACTATAGTTTAAAGAAGTAAAAATAGCAAGTTACTTATGGTAAAGTTTACGATATATATATGAAAAAAACTCATGACGTACTGAATAAAATAATTTGTGGAGGGGTATTTCCTTAATATATAACGGAAATTGTTAAATAAAAAAGGCACTATCTATGAAGATAGTGCCTTTGATGCAGTTGATTAATGATGAGCGACAGACATTTCTTGGAAACGCTGAGCTGCTTTATCAGTTTTTACCAGTTCCTGGAGGTGTTTCAGTTCTTCCGTTTCAACGATTTCCGAAGTGTCATAGTTGGCAGGGACCGTCTTTGCTAAGTAGATGCACTTGCGAACGGCGCCGACGGCAACGATGATGACCAACAGGGCCATGATGATGGAAACGGTGAACATCGTCCATTCACCCTTCGGAAGGTAAATTTCGAAGATGTTGAGATAGTCAGCCCAGAAGATCATGACCATCAGGAAAGCCCAGGGGATGGCCGTAACCCAAAGGTAACGAGCTTTGCCCATGGAGCAGAGGACGACCGACGAAATCGAAAGGGCGATGATAGCGAGGAGCTGGTTCGATACGCCGAAGATCGGCCAGATGGTGGACAGGTTGCCGTTGAGGACTAAATAACCCCAAGCCCCGCAGATCAAAGCGGAAGCGATGATGGCGCCGGGTTTCCAGTTCGGATCGCCGAACTTAGGCCATACGCGGCCGACGAGTTCCTGAAGCATATAACGGCCGACACGAGTACCGGCATCGATGATGGTCATGATGAATAAGGCTTCGAACATGATGCAGAAGTGGTACCAGTAGTTCATGAGGTGATCGAGGCCGGGCAGGTTAGAGAAGATATAAGCCATGCCGACAGCCAGGGAAACGGCGCCGCCCGGACGATGGGCGACATCTTCACCGACCATGTTGCTCAGGTGCGGCAGGTCGACGACTTGAATGCCCAGGGCCTGGAAATGAGCGGCCGAAGAGTTGATGGCAAAGTAATCATTCGGTACCAGCGAGCAGGCTGCGATTAAAGCCATCATGGCAACGAACGATTCCGTAACCATAGCGCCATAGCCGACGGGCAGGATGGAGCGTTCGTTCATCAGCATTTTCGGCGTCGTGCCCGTTGCAATCATGCAGTGGAAACCGGAGATAGCGCCGCAGGCGATGGTAACGAAGATATACGGTAAGACAGCACCGGTGATGACCGGGCCGCCGCCAGCCGTAAACTGGGTCATAGCCGGCATCTGAATGTTCGGCCCGACGATGATGATGCCCAGGGCCAAGGCGCCGATGGTACCGATTTTCATGTACGTCGAGAGGTAGTCACGCGGTGCCAGGAGCAGCCATACCGGAAGGGCAGCTGCGATGAAGCCGTAGATGATGAGGGCGATGGAGATGCCCGTAGCATTGATGGTAAAGAGGGGAGCCAAGGTCGGCGAAGCCTGGACGGCAGGGCCGGCGACGACGGCCAGCAAGGTCAAGACGACGCCGATGATGGTGCCTTCCTTAATTTTGCCGGGACGCAGGAACTGCATGTAGATACCGACGAAGATGGCGATAGGAATGGTCATGCCGATGGTGAATGTACCCCAAGGGCTGTCGTGCAGGGCGTTGGCGATGACGACGGCCATGCCGGCCATGCAGAGGATATTGAGGAACAAGACGGCAAAGGACGTTGCCAAGCCTGTTTTGTCACCGATCTGGGCTTTGGCGATTTCGGCAATGGACTTGCCGTCGTACCGCATGGAGCAGAAGAGGATGACCATATCGTGGACGGCACCGGCGAGGACGCCGCCGATGAGAATCCATAAGGCACCGGGCAGGTAGCCGAACTGGGCTGCGATGACCGGACCGACCAGCGGGCCGGCACCGGCGATGGCTGCGAAATGGTGGCCGAAGACGACGTATTTGTTCGTCGGTACATAGTCGTGACCGTCTTCGAAACGGAAGGCCGGTGTGACTTTGTACTGGTTCAGGGTCAATACCTTGGCGGCGATGAAAGCGCCGTAAAAACGGTAAGCCAGTACGAACACTAAGGCAGAAATAATGACGAGATATAAACCGTTCATACAAAAAGAACCTCCTTTGAATTTTGTGTGCCTATATTTTTATCCGTTATAAAGCAACATAATGCCGAATTTGATGAATTGGAAAAAAGTAAATGGCACGTTGAAATTTTTTGCTATCTCTGTAGCTCTCTCATTATATATCCTTTTGGATTAAAAACAAGATTCTCCTTGGGAATAAATAACTATTCTTGATGACCTAAAAGACATGATGAAATTACGATATCGTATATTTGAATTTTTTATACCATATATTGATTTCTATTTGGATCGATAAACTATATATTGATTAAATTTACTAAAAGTGATTTGTGACGAAACCTACATATGTATTTTTCATATGTATTGCGAACCAAATCGGCCAGTGGGAGTGGACTTTTCATAAGCAAGGGACAATGCTATAATAACCATAGTTTTTGAACTTATTATCATATATTATAGGAGGTTTTAGAATGTCTAAATCTGAATACACCCTGGTTTTGCCGGCTTTTACCATCGGGATACATGCCTATGATGCCATCGGTAAGATCACCAAACACTTTGGGAAAAAAGTCGTCATCATCGGCGGTAAGACGGCTCTGTCCAAGGCTAAACAGCCGCTCCTCGATGCCATTGCCAAAACGGATCTCGAAGTCCTCGACGTATTGTGGTATGGCGACGATGCCACCTTTGAACACGTCGATCGCCTGCTGAAAGAAAAAGCCGTTCAAGATGCAGATCTCGTTTTCGGTGTCGGCGGCGGCCGGGCCATCGATACGGGGAAGGTCGTTGCCGATAAGGCCGATAAAGCCTTTTTTGCTTTCCCGACCCTGGCGTCTAACTGCGCTCCGTCGACGGCTATTTCCGTCATGTACAAGGAAGATAAGTCCTTCGCCGGCTATTATTACCTCGATCAGCCGCCGGTTCACACCTTCATCAATATGGCTGTCATTGCTGATTCTCCCTTTAAATTCTTCTGGGCCGGCATTGGCGATGCTATGAGTAAGGAATGTGAATCGGAACTGGCCAGCCGGGCTGCAGAACACTTCCATACCGTTCTCTTGGGCCGGGCTATCGGAAAGACTTGTACGGAACCGCTTCTCCAGTATGGGGAAAAGGCACTGGCAGACTTCAAGGCCAGCCAGATTACGTATGAACTGCAGCAGGTCGTCTTAGACATCATTATCAGCACGGGCCTCGTTTCCAACTGCACGACAGGCGGTGAAGAATACTATTATAATTCGTCCTTGGCGCACATGTTCTACAATGCCTCGACGGTCCTTCCCCAGGTTGTCGAAGGCCATCTTCACGGCGAAACCGTTTCCTTCGGTGTCTTAGTCCTCTTGACCTACGATAAACAGTTTGAACTGCGGGATAAGGTCGCTGCTTTCTATAAAAAATGCAATTACCCGACGACCCTGGCAGCCTTAGACATCAAGGCCGATGAAATCGACGCCGTCGTCGATGCCGCTCCGGCTCTGCGCGAATGGACCTGCGTTCCCACGCCGATGACCAAGGATGCTTTTAAACAGGCTATTCTCGATACCGATGAATTCGGTAAGTCATTATAAGCAACATTTCGTATATGCACATCGTTTGTCATAGGAGATATTCCGGCATGGTGAGACGATGACTGTCTTTTATGGAGGAAGTATGGATCCTGTATTAGAACAAATTATTAAGGCCATTGAGCCGATGGATCTGGCTAAGGCTGCGGAGTGCTACCAGCGCTTGGCCAGCCTGACAATTCGCCAGGACAGCAAATTATCGTACCTGGCGGGCCGCATTGCCGGCGTGCAGCAGACCCTTCATCCGGAAACGCTGCAGAAGGCCATTGCAATCTTTGCTGCCGACCATGCCGTCGACGGCGGGGAAAATAAGACCCAGGGCAAGACCAGTAAGGCCGATGCTTTAGAAATTGCAGGAGGCCGCGGGGCTATCAATAAGGTGGCTCACCGTATCGGAGCCGGTGTCATGCTCCTCGACATGGGCCTTGAAGATGACTTGGCCGAATCGCAGGGGGTCCAAAATCTGAAAGTCATGCACGGCAGCCATTTTTGGGCTCGCCGGGACGCTATGAGTGAAGATGAAATGATGGATGCCCTGTTCAGCGGTCTGCAGCTTGGCGAGAACCTGGCTGAAGAAGGATATACGGCCGTCGGCCTCGGCAATATCGGCGAACGGGCTCTCCTCACAGCTTTTATCATAACGGCGGCCTTTTTCCGCGGTCAATTGGAAGACCTTCCGGCGTCTATGACGTCCGGCAAAAAGTTGGATTCGCTGAAACGCGTCATGGAGGAAATGAATTTCGACCCGGAAAATCCTTTGGATTTGCTGCGCCGCGCCGGATCGCCCGACATTGCGGCCATGGTAGGGTGCATTTTATCGGCAGCTCGGTGTAAAATGCTCGTCGTCTTTGACAATGCCGTGACCGGGGCGGCCGTCCTCTTGGCTCGCGCCTTGTGCCCGACGGTTGAGGACTATGTTTGCCCGTCGGCTCAATACCAGGAACCGGTCCATCAGATGCAGATGAAGAAACTAGGACTGAAACCCTTCGTTGAACTCGAACAGAATCTCGACCAGGGAATGGGCTCAGCCATGGGGCTGACCATGCTCGATGCCGCTGTCCAAATGATGAACGATAATTTGAAGTAAGGAGTCCCACGATGAAAACTCTACATCTCGACTGTTTTTCAGGTATCAGCGGCAATATGTTCGTTGGCATGCTCGTCCAGGCAGGGGTCCCATTTGAAGCCTTTCAAAAGGCCATGGCCTCGCTTCAGCTCACGGGATATGAACTCCTGTGCCGCAGTGAGAATAAGGGCGGCGTGCAGGCCGTTTATTATAATGTAATATTAGATGATGAAAAGCACGATGGCCACCATGATCACGAACATCACAATCACGATGATCATGACCACCATGACCATCATGACCACCATGATCATGATGATCACGGCCATGAACACCATCACGACGCTTCCGGCCACCTCGTCGATATGACCGGTCACCATCATCACCACCACCATCGCGGCCTGGCAGAGATTACGCAGATTATCGAAGGGTCGCCCTTGGCAGAAGGGATAAAAACCAAGAGCCTGGCCGTCTTTCAGGCCTTAGCTGAAGCGGAAGCCAAGGTACACGGCGTATCGGTAGAGGAAATTCATTTTCATGAAGTTGGCGCCATCGACTGCATCTTGGACATCGTCGGTACCGTTTGGTGTCTGAACTACTTGGGCATCGAACAGATCAGTACCTCGTCTCTTCATGCAGGAAGCGGCTTTGTCCGCTGCGCCCACGGCATCATGCCTGTGCCGGCGCCGGCCACAGCGGAACTTTTGTCCGGTATTCCCTGGTATTCGACGGATATCAAAGGTGAATTGGTTACGCCGACGGGAGCTGCCTTGGTGAAGGTCTTAGCTCATGCAGGGAAAAGACCGGCTGACTTCATCTACCATACCGTAGCCTATGGTGCCGGAACCAAAAACTTGGCAACGCCCAATGTCCTGCGCGGGTTTATTGGTGAAGCGTCACCGTTGTAACCGAGAAACTTTCTGATTGTTCCTGTAAAGGGCTGCTTTTTGAGCCGCCTTTTGCAGGGCGTCAGATTTTTTAGAATCGAAAACGTTCTTGACAATCCTTTGGCTCTGTGTTAAACTGATTAAGCACTTGTGATTTGTAAAAAATATTTACAAAAGGTGCCGACAAGTCTCCCCGTTTCGGTGAGATAAGTCAAATTTCATGCGGAAGTAGCTCAGTG
>NZ_LUGJ01000023.1:0-84412 GCF_001682955.1 Megasphaera sp. DISK 18 | reverse complement strand
AACATTTATTATAGAACCATTTTTTTTGACGGTTTTTCTGTAAAAAGGGTATAAAAAAAGCTCACACAACATGTGTGAGCTCTCTCTGTGGTGACCCGGTAGGGATTCGAACCCTAGACCTACTGATTCGTAGTCAGTCACTCTATCCAGCTGAGCTACCGAGTCATATCTTGTCGTTCCTGACGACTTATATATAATAACAAAAAAAGAGGAACTTGTCAATGTATTTTCGAAAAAAAGCTCTTCGTTTTTTTACTGAAACGGTCCCGCTTACCGCAGCCACCCCGTAAGCCGGGGACACGTAGGGGGACAAAGCGGCGAAAATTTCTTTATGAAAAGGTATCTTTTATCAGGCGAGTAAATAATTCCATGGCCGGACTGATCCATTTCTTGCGGTTATACCCGCAGGCGGCTGAAATGCGGGCGTCGGTCAGTTCCGTCTTGATTTCTGCCAGTTCTCCGCACTTTACATCTTCTTCGACGGCAAAGGTCGGCAGGTAGGAGATGCCGACGCTGCTTTTTACCAGATTTTTAATGGTCGGAATGCTCCACAATTCGATGGTATGGTCGAGGACGATGGATTTTCGCTGGAGGTACTGTTCGAAGATTTGACGAAAGACGCAGGTCGGTTCGTTGATGATCAGCGGTAGGGGAATATTCTGCTTGGGCGTGATAAAATCGGGATATTCTTCTTTTATGTCGGGTGAAGCTACTAAGGTCATGGGGTAACTTCCAAAAGACGCGACGGCCAGATTGTCACCAAAGCCGCCGACATTTTCATAAAATACGCCGAGATCCAAGGTTCCGTCCAGGAGTTCGTTGCGGATGTCGTAGCAATTCATGGACTGCAGAAAAAGCCGGGTATTGGGGGCCAGGTCATGGAATCTTTTTAGGACCGGCGACAGTTTGTAACAGAGCAGAGTTTCGCCGACTCCGACCCGTAAGATGCCCTTATATTCCAACAAATCATTCTCAAAGCAACGGAGCTTTGCGACGGACGTGAGGACGTCGGTCACATAGGGATACAGCTGTTCACCGGCCTTGGTCAGCTGCATCCGCCGTCCCATCCGTTCAAAGAGTTTGACGGACAATTCCTGCTCCAACTGTCCGACTTGGAAGGTAATCGTCGATTGGGTGTAGTTGAGTTTTTCCGCCGCCTTGGTAAAGCCGCCTTCTTCCACGATGGTTTTGAAGGTTTGTAAATATTTTAAGTCCATAAGAGCCTCATGATAGTTCAAAATAAATGAAGTGTAAAATTAAAAACATCGATTTTATTTAAGCGTTTGTTGATGCTATACTAACAGAGAAAAATTAAATTGTCAATGAGGGAGTCTTATGATTATGTTAAAAACAACACCGACCTTACAGAAGCCTGAATCGCTGTTTCAGAGCCTTGTCCTGGTCATCGCCGCCTGCATCGTCCACGGCGTGATGCAGGGCGTCCACGACAATTACGGCATCATGATGACCGGGCTCATTCCCTATACGGGCATCGATTACGTGACCATCAGCTTTGCTATCGGCGCAGGTGCTTTAGTCTATGGACTGGCCCAGCCCTTTCTCGGCATCCTGGCCTTGAGACGATCTCCGGTCTTCGTCATTCTGGTAGGGATTCTTTTTACCGTCGTCGGCTTGGCGGCGACGCCCTTATGTACGAGCCCTTGGACGCTGGTCTTCTTTTTTGGCCTCGTTCTGCCCTTTGGCACGACGGGCCTCTGCTTTGGCATCATCATGGGCGCTATTACGCCGATGTTGGGAGAGAAACGGGCGGCTGTCGTCTCAGGACTCGTTCAGGCCAGTGCCGGCATTGGCGACGCCTTCATGTCTCCGGCTTTGAATCTGGCCATTTCAACCTTTGATATCGCCTTTGCCATGAGGGCTTTGACCGTTCCCTTTTTACTGATGATTCCCATTGCTGTCTGGATGCACTCTATCGGCAAAAAGGAAACTCAACGAGAAGAGGCCGTTCACGAAGGGAAGGGGACTTCGAAAGTGTCCCTCCTTCCCCTGCTGAAATTTGCCCTAAAAGACCGGGACTATCGCTTAATCGTCATAGGCTTTGCGACCTGCGGCTTTAACATGTCCATCATTGAAAGCCATCTATTTTCACAGTATCTGTCCTATGGCATCGACGGCAGCACGGCGTCGCTGACACTGACCGTCTACGGCATCGCCACCATGATCGGTGCCGCCGGGACGGGCTTTCTCGGAGCGGCTTTCAAGATGAAGAACGTCCTGGCCGGAGTCTATGCCGTGCGGGTCGGGATTTCCCTGGCCTTTCTGCTTCTTCCTAAATCGGTGGCCTTTGCCTTTGCCGCCACGGCCTTACTGGGGCTCTCAGGAGATGCGACGGTACCGCCGACGTCGGGCATCATCAGTAAAAAGTTCGGCTCGAAAAACATGGCCGTCTTGTATGGATTTACCTTGATCGGCCATCAGATAGGCGCCTTTTTCAGCGCCTACCTCGGCGGCCTTTTCGTAGATATCGGCTGGGGCTACTCGCCTCTTTGGCTGGTCAACTTCTGCTTGGCCGCTATGGCGGCAACGGCCAGTTTCCGCATCCGTAATGAAAACGAAAGAATAGAATATGAGGGGGGAAATCTAAGGTATTTTGACGGCAAGTCGAAAGCATAAAGCCGGAGCCTTGTGAATCTGATGTTCACAAGGCTCCGGTTTTGTATAGAATCTGTTTCGTTTTACTTTTTCAGGTTCGGCGTGCAGTCGATGATGATCGTGTCTGCTTGTTTCATGACCGTGAAATTGCCCTTCGTCGAGGAGAAGGCTTTTTCCAGGGTATCGCTGTGCCATTTTTGAACGGTCATGGTCGTACCGCCAAGATTTTTCGAAGACGACGACTGTTTCTGGGCATCTTCCGGCAAGAGGTCGCTGATATTCAGGTCTTCGCCGTCTTTTAAGGCAATGGTAACGGTAACGGCCCGGCCGTTTTCAAAGACGACCTGGTAGCGGCCGTTATGGAAGACGCGGATCGTATCACCCTGGGAATAGGGGTGGCCCCATTCGTCTTCCCAGGCTTTTTGCGTATCGCCGATGGTCGGCAAAGTGGCGACCGCCTTTTCTTTCGATTCAGTCTGACTCTTGGTATCCTGATTGGATTTCGTATCCTTCGACTGCTGCTGCGTTTGGGTCTGTTCTTTTTGCTGGGAGTCCGTCGGCACGGCCGTCGAACATCCGGCAGTCAAAAGGGTAACTAACATGAGAACAATAGCAAGATAACGTTTCATAATAAACCTCCCGTTCATTAGCGGCGACGGAGGTTGTCTCCGCCCTTATGGCGCTGTTTGTGGCGCTTGTTTCGAGTCGTTTGATAGGTGCTGGCCGGTAACTTGTCGCGATAAGTCTTCTGCCGCTTCGGCGGGGTGCTGCTGGCTTTTACTTTGACTTGTCCCGTCAGGGTGTATTTGGTGATCGTAGCCTGGATGTTGTGTTCAATCCGGCGGACCCAATCGACATCGGCTCCGGTGGCGAACATGATGGACAGGCCGTCGCTTCCGGCCCGGCCCGTGCGGCCGATGCGGTGGATATAGTAATCGACGTCGTGAGGGACGTCGAAGTTAAAGACGTGGGTAATGCCCTCGATATCGATGCCGCGGGCGGCGATGTCCGTAGCGACCAGAATCTGAGTCTTGGCCTTGGCAAAGTCGCGCAGGACCTGGTTGCGTCGGCCTTGGGACATGTCGCCGTGGAGTTCGCCGATGTTGAAACCCTTGGCAATCAATTTGCCTGCTAAGAGGGACGTCCGCTCCTTGGTATTGCAGAAGACGATGGCAAGGTAGGGATTCATCTCGGTCAGCATCTGGCATAATTTCGGCAGCTTCTGCTCTTCCGTCATCATGTAGATCCGCTGTTCGATATTTTCAAGGGCAATGGTATCGCCTTCGAGAATCTTCAGGACCAGGGGATTCTGCATGTGTTTTTTGGCAAGGCCCTTGATCTTATCGGGAACCGTTGCCGAGAAAAAGAGGAGCTGCCGGCGTTTCGGCGTCAGGCCGATGAGGGTATCGACGTCTTCCAGGAATCCTGACTGCAGCATCTGGTCGGCTTCATCGACGATGACCCGGCGGACCCCGCTGAGGTCGAGGGAGTTGCGGCGGCAATGGTCGAGGAGCCGCCCCGGCGTACCGATGATGACCTGGGGATGGCGATGGAGTTTTTGGAGCTGGTTTTCGATGGTCTTGCCGCCGATGAGGCTTAAGACGTCGACATCAAGGGACGGGGCCAAGGTCGCGGCTACGTCAGCGATTTGGCGGGCCAATTCCCGCGTCGGTGCCAGGATGAGGACCTGCTCGGCGTGGACTTCGGTCCGGATCTGCTGCAGCGACGGCAAGAGGAAGGCCAGGGTCTTACCTGTACCGGTTTGAGCCTGAGCCAGTATATCCCGGCCTTTGAACAGGGCCGGGATGGCTTGTGATTGAACGGCCGTCGGTTCGTCGATTCCCTGCTTGTGGAGAAGCTCGGAAAGGTCCGACGTCAGGCCGAGAGATTGAAAATTTTTTGTCATATCGTGCCCTTTCTCTATAGGTGCTAACAAAGTGCTTACTAACTATTATTATTACACAAAGCCCTTGTTTGCGCAAACTTTTCTTTCCTTTGGGGATATGGTATACTAAAATGATTTCGTTTGCATTGTTTTAGGAGGTCTTGCATAAATGAGTTGGTGGCGCGATATTTTGCGGCAGTCTGTTTTCATGTGTATTTTTATCGTCCTCATTCCCATTGGAGCCTATACGATTCACAGTGGTTCCAGTGCTATTGTGGCCGTCGTCAGTTATCTCTTCCTGTCTCTCGTCGTTCCTACGGCTTACGTCGGAGCTCAAGATGCCGTTTTTGGCCGGGAAAGGGGCCGTATTCGCCGCTGGGTCGTCGTCTTGGTCTGGCTCTTCATGCTGGCCCTTAAAGTGGCCGTCAAGGTCTATCTGGGCAGTTACTGGAAGGCGGCGCCCTTTTGGGAATGGCCGACCTTCGGTCGTGATATCGTCTTTATTCTTGCCATGTATGCTGAAATGAGCCTGGTCATGCTCGTATCCTATGGGCTGTCTTCTTTGATGCCGGGCCGAAAGGATGTGGAATAATGCGTATTAGTTGGAAACAGAAGGGGCACGACTGGCTCATGGCGATTCTGTGGGCCGCCTGCGGCATCTTGCCGATCCCCTTTGGAGCCTTTGCGTCGGGAAAGCCTTACATTGCCGCTGCATCCATCCTGGTCTTTTTTATCCTGTCCTTTGCCGTGCCCTTGTGGCTCGGCTATCGCCGCCGTAAACAGGGACGATACGATGACTATGCTTCTGCCGGGGCGACTTTCTACGGCGGTGCCGTTGCCCTCATCATCGCCGTGGGCCTCTTAAACGGTCTGATCGGATCGTCTCTTTGGCACTCCTATTGGGGAATGGTATTCTTGTTCACCTTGTGGATGCTTTTGACCATTGCGGCTCAGTACGGGGCTGCGAAAGGTATTGATTTTTGGCATGCTCAGCTGCGGCGATACTGGTATTCCCAGTTCCTTGACCCCATCTTATTCAGCCTGCCCCTTCCTTGCGCCGTCCTGGGGATGTTCCTCTTCCCCGCTATCGGTGATTCATCGACCTCGGTGAGCCTCTTTATCGGCATTATGGCCATCATGGGCTTTTGCTTTTTAGCCATCAGCATCTTCGTCATCGCCACCTTTGCCTTCTATTTCTTTCCCTATAAGCGTTACGGCTACAGCCGAAAAGAGAAAATCGTCCATCTCCTTTCGATCGTCGTCATGGTCCTCCTGTGGGTCATGGTCCAAAATCTCTTGTTCAACAGTGATATTCGGGTCTTCGGATATATCTTCGAGGCTATGCCCATCCTGCAGAACAATCCCCTGGTCTTCGTGACGCCTTTCGTCCTGTCGTCTATCGTCATCATCGGCTGCGTGGCCCTTCGCAATGTCGTCGTTGAAACCTTATCCTGAAACAACTCCATATAAGATAATCCTCATGAGAGAGCTGTGTGTAATCTCATGGGGATTTTTTTGATACGCCGATAGGGGAAACGGATGGAAAATAAATCTACATTATGATATAATTAGATACAAAATTTTATTAGGAGGTGCAGCCACGTGAAAACAATCAGACTATTGTACCCGGACTATGTGAGCGGCGGATTGGAGACCTATTATTTTGGAGCCAATCTGATGGCCCATATTTTGCCGGAGAATGAAAATCAGCCCCTGATAAAAGTGAACATCCTTCCGCCCACAGGGGCAGAAAAAGAGATCACTGATGGTATCTATGGGAAAGACGAGGTTGTAAGCGGTATCGTCGATGCCATGGGTAAAATCGAAGGGGAACAGCCCGATAAAATCATCACCATTGGCGGGAACTGCATGGTGTCTCAGGCTCCCTTTGACTATTTGCACGGAAAGTATGGGAACCTCGGCCTTATCTGGATCGATGCCCATCCCGACGTATCGACCGTAAAAGACGGCTATCCCAATGCCCATGCCATGGTGTTGGGGTCCCTTCTGGGACATGGCGATGCCGCCTTGTCCAGTTTGATGAAGTCGGAGGCATTTAGTCCCAAGGACATCTTGTATATCGGCCTTCAGAATCTTCATGACTATCAGCAGCAGTTTTTAGATGATATGGGCGTCGGGTATAAAATCCAGACCGAGGAATTTGTCACCAATCAAGAAATCAGTGCCTTTGCCGGAAGGTTCGACCATGTCCTGGTCCATTTCGACATCGATGTATTAGATGAACGATTTTTCCATTCCACTTATTTTGCTAATCCCGAACTCGTCGGCGACGGCTCCGGCGGCGGAAAAATGACCCTTGAAAAACTGTCAGGAATCCTCCAAACGATCCAGGACTGCTCCGATATCGTCGGCTTCACCATTGCCGAATACCTTCCCTTTGAAGCGGAGCGCCTCCGTAAGATGTTTTCCAACATACATATCCTTACGGAGTGACGATTCGGAACGGGACGCAGGCCTATTTTCTTGGCTTATGAAGGTTTTTTTGAACCTTGAGGACGGTGTCCGATTCTAGCGGCTTTGGTCTAAATCTTTTCGCATGAGATCGTCTGTCTGCACATCATCTCCCATGACGAAATGGTGGGTGCTGATTTTATAAAATCCATTGGCCTTGTAGAATTGAAGGGCTTTTTCATTATGTTCCCAAACGCCGAGCCAGACGTATCTTTTCTTTTGCGCCACGGCCATGGCAATGGCTTGCTCCATCAAATAGCGTCCCAGGCCTTGTCCTTGAAATTCTCCGGATACGTAGATCCTTTCGATCTCCAAGGACTCCGGGTCATTGATATCCGTCTGTGACGGGGCTTCGTTTACCTTCAGGTAAGCGGCTGCCTTTTCGTGGCAGCGCAGGATGAAGAACTTTGAATGCTTATTTTCCAATTCCCGGCGAAGCTTTTCCCGGTCAAAGGCCCGGTTCAAATATTCTTCCATATTTTTCGCCGTGTTCACGGCTGCAAAGGTTTCGTAATACGTTTGAATCGATAATTTACGAAGTTCATCCAAGTCATCGACGGTACATAATTTTAACGTGATATCCATTATAAATGCTCCTATCTGACGGAAAGCCTTTTTGTGCTCAAAAGGTCACTGTCGTCGCTTTTTCAAATAGTGTGTCTGTTGAAGGCTTCAGCATGGGTTCCCAGGGGCTGACCATGAGACATGATTTTTCCCCATGAGGTTCCGGTTTTTGTCGAGCCTCGTTGAAAGGCTGTAAAAAAAGGAGGCCGCCATGAGGTGGTCTCCTTTTTGATCTGTTCATTTAATTTCGACGATGGTCTGCTTCATGATCGTGAAGCGGACGACGTAGACGAGCCAGCCCAGGAAGGCGGCGAAGCTACCGCTGAGGAAGGTCGTCGCATCGGTCGTTGTCAATGCGTATACGCAGTAGATAATCGATACGCCTGCTAAGAAAATCGAAGTATTTCGATTGCAGACTTTATTGGGAATGTTTTCCTTAGTAAGGATTGTCGTCAAGGCCCCGGCGCAAAGGATATAGGGGATGACGTTGGTGACGACGGCCAGGTTCGCCAAGAGTTCGAATTGGGCGGCCAAGGTCGGGCTGATGGTCATCAAAGCGAGGACGCTTTGCATGCCTAAGATGCAGAGCATGCCCTTGATGGGGACATCGGCGCTGGTGACTTTGGCAAAAATCTTGGGGAACAAGCCGCGCTGGGCGCTGGTCTTGAAGACGCGGGCCAGGGTGAACTGCCACGACAGGAGAGACCCGGCGCAGGAGAATACCATCAGGCCCATGACTACCTTGCCGGCCGTATCGCCGAGCATGTAGGAAAAGGCCAGGCCGAAGGGAGCACTCGATGCCAGGATTTCGGCATTGGGAACGATTCCGGCGATGACATTCGTCGAAGCGACGTAGATGACAGCGACGCTGATGGTGCTGACGAAGGTCGCAATGGGTACGGATTTTTTCGGGTTTTCCACGGCGTCCATGTTGACGGCTGCCGATTCAAGTCCCAAGAAAGACCACAATGTAAGGGCAATCGAATTTCCGACGGCATCGCCGAGACCCAGGTCATTAGGATTCCACGATGCGAGCCAGGTTGCCGGGCTGAACCAGTGCCAGCCGATGATAGAAATACCGAGAACCGGAATGATCGCGCCCCAGATGGTGATGGCACTCAGCTTGCCCGAATACCGGGAACCGCTGAAGTTAAGGGCGGCTGCAATCCACAATAAAGCGATCGTATATAGACACGTCTGAATCGGCGTAAAGGTTGTCTCAAGGAAACCGGCGCCGTAACCGACTGCCGTGATGGCAATGGCGACGTTTGCAATTACGATGGAAACAGAGTAGGCGTAATTTGCCATAAAATGTCCTATTCGCCCAAAGGCGTATTCGGAGTAACCACCCATACCGCCCGGCTTCGTTGTAAACATGCCACATCGGGCAAAGGCCATGGCGAGGGCTAAAGAGCCAAAAGAGGTAATAATCCAAGAAATGATTGAAATAGTACCGACTTCGGCAAGCTTGGTCGGCAGCATGATGATACCGGCTCCAAGCATGTTGGCAGCAGTGACGAAGGTCAGCTGGACAACAGACATTTTACGACATGTAGTTTTCATTATCAGTCCTTCTTTCGTTTAGAATGCGTATACGGCTAGAAATTTTAGCAAGTTAATTCTATCATTTTTGCAGGGAAAATTAAATAGCTTTTTGAAAAATGCTATATGTATTTAGGGCCCTTTTGACGTCGATTATTCTAAATCTGTATAGAAAATTTTACATACGGTGATAAGGGCCGGGAAGGCTAGGTTTCATCAGCTTTCCCAAGGGGTTGAAAACATGGATTTTCAAGGAAAATAAGCGCCTTTCGAGCCGTTGGGTGGATCTTTGTAAAGAGCTGTCCGAGACGGTTTTTGTCCTGACTTTTTTTCTTTTGAAGCGAAGGTTCTTTTTCAAAGAACAAAAATTCACTGAACGTATCCAGATTCAAAGGCAAGGCATAATCTGTCATCAGATTTCTAACGGAACGGCGGTATGCCCGTCAAAAGGGGAGGGTATCTCCCTTATGGGAATCGCTCGGTTCGTCTCAAAAGGGACGAAAAAAGAGGATTCATCTTTGAGCAAGCCTCAGAACCATAAGCCAGTAAAAATGAATCCTCTTTGCGACTGGATAAGTATATCAATATTAGGGGCAGACGTCAATAAGAAATGGGACGTTTTGAGACAGGAAATAATTTTTTTTTCGATCGGAAAAAGCACGATAAAAAAGAGTCCCGCACCATCATGCATGCGAGACTCTTTGCAGTTTTTACAAGGGTGATTAGTCGATGTTTTCGACGATGCAGGCCGTACCCTGGCCGCCGCCGATGCACAGCGTAGCCAAGCCGTATTTGCCGCCGACTTCTTTCAAGCCGTAGAGCAAGGTTACGAGGATACGAGCGCCCGATGCGCCGATCGGATGGCCGAGGGCGATAGCGCCGCCGTGGATGTTGACTTTATCCATATCAAAGCCGAGTTCGCGGCAGCAGTATACAGCCTGAGCTGCGAAAGCTTCGTTGGCTTCGACAAGGTCGAGGTCTTTAACTTCGAGGCCGGCTTTCGCCAAGGCTTTGCGGGACGAAGGAACCGGGCCGGTACCCATGATGGTCGGGTCGACGCCAGCCGATGCATAGCTTACGATTTTTGCCATCGGTTTGAGACCGAGTTCTTTGGCTTTGTCAGCCGACATGACGACGAAAGCAGCTGCGCCGTCGTTGATGCCGGAAGCGTTGCCGGCCGTTACAGTGCCGCCTTTTTTGAAGGCCGGTTTCAATTTAGCCAGGCTTTCCATGGTCGTGCCTTCACGCGGAAATTCGTCGGTGTCGATGACGACGTCTTTTTTACGCTGATGGACCGTAACCGGAACGATCTGGGATTTGAAAGCGCCGCTCTTAATAGCTTCGCAGGCTTTTACCTGAGAACGGACGCCCATTTCGTCCTGATCTTCACGGGTAACGCCGAATTTTTCAGCTACGTTTTCAGCCGTGATGCCCATGTGGTAGTCGTTGAAAGCATCCCATAAGCCGTCTTTGATCATGGTGTCGACGAGGACGCCGTTGCCCATACGGTAGCCGTAACGGCCCTTAGGAACGGCAAAGGGAGCCATGGACATGTTTTCCATACCGCCGGCTACGATGACGTCAGCGTCACCGGCTTTGATCATCTGAGCTGCCAAGGATACGCAGCGAAGACCGGAACCGCAGACTTTATTGACCGTAAGAGCCGGAACTTCGATGGGCATGCCGGCTTTGATCATAGCCTGACGAGCCGGGTTCTGGCCCTGAGCTGCCTGAAGAACATTGCCCATGACGACTTCGTCGACGTCTTTGCCTTCGATGCCGGCACGTTTGAGGGCTTCTGCGATAACGACAGCACCTAATTCAACAGCCGGGGTATCTTTGAAACCGCCGCCGAATTTACCGATAGCTGTACGGCAAGCACTTACGATAACTACTTCTTTCATTGGAATCACTCCTTGAGATTTTTTTACGTATGAAATAAATGGGACGCATCGGTATGAGGCGAATGCGCCGCGAAAAGCATCATCATAATGATGATACCAGATAATGATATAATACACCCTTCAAAAGGAAATGTATAGACCACGTTCAGAAAATTACGTAGTCTATACATTTGATTGCTTACTATTAGGGAATAGGGGGGTAAAAACTTACAGGCGTTCTACGATAACAGCCGTGCCTTGGCCGCCGCCGATGCAAAGAGCAGCAAGACCATAGCGGCCGTTGATTTCCGGTTCAGCTATAGCGTAGAGCAAGGTGACGATGATACGAGCGCCGGAGCAGCCGATCGGATGGCCGAGAGCGATAGCGCCGCCGTGAATGTTGACTTTGTCCATGTTGAGGCCGAGTTCGCGGCAGCAGTATACGGACTGAGCTGCGAAAGCTTCGTTCAATTCGATGAGGTCCATCTGATCGACGGTCATGCCCGTTTTCTTCATGACTTTGCGAACAGCCGGAACAGGGCCGATACCCATGATTGCCGGATCTACGCCAGCCGAAGCCCAATCGATGATGCGAGCCAGCGGTTTGATGCCGAGTTCTTTTGCTTTGTCAGCGGACATGATGACGACAGCAGCTGCGCCGTCGTTGATGCCCGAAGCGTTACCGGCCGTAACCGTGCCGTCTTTGATGAAGGCCGGGCGGAGTTTCGAGAGCATATCCATGGTGCAGTCCGGACGGATGAATTCGTCTTTGTCGATGACGACGTCGCCTTTTCTCTTATGAACCGTAACCGGTACGATCTGGCTGTCGAATTTTCCTTCCTGCTGAGCTTTGTAAGCGTACTGCTGCGAACGGAGAGCCAATTTATCCTGG
This sequence comes from Megasphaera sp. DISK 18, assembly GCF_001682955.1. Lineage (NCBI taxonomy): Bacteria > Bacillati > Bacillota > Negativicutes > Veillonellales > Veillonellaceae > Megasphaera > Megasphaera sp. DISK 18. The sequence continues at coordinate 72,561 of NZ_LUGJ01000023.1, read as the reverse complement.
TCTTCACGCGTTACGCCAAAGCGGCTGGATACGTTTTCAGCCGTTACGCCCATATGATAGTTGTTTTCCGTGCAGATCAAGCCGTCACGAAGGAGAAGGTCTTCGAGAACGCCGTTACCCATGCGATAGCCGCGGCGGCCTTTCGCGATGGAGTAGGGAGCATTGGACATGGATTCCATACCGCCGGCAACGATGATATCAGCGTCGCCGAGTTTGATCTGCTGCGAAGCCAAGGAAATGGCACGCATGCCGGAACCACAGAGTTTATTTAATGTGAAAGCTGGAACTTCTTGGGGAATACCCGAATGAAGGGCAACTTGACGGGCTGTGTTTTCACCGCAACCGGCTTGGAGTACATGACCCATGATGACTTCGTCGATCTGATCGACAGGGACACCTGCGCGTTTGATTGCTTCAGTAACCGCAGCAATACCGAGGTCTACAGCGGTAATATCTGCGAATTGGCCATTGAAGCTGCCGATGGCCGTACGGCAAGCACTTACGATAACAGCATCTCTCATTAGAAAAACCATCCTTTCTGACATGAAACAAAATATAGAATAATATAGTATATAGCCTTGATTGACGGAGCCGCCGCTTACGCAGCTCCTTGGGGGTTACGTTGAAATGAAGAATTTGAGTTCTAAATTTCACAATCTCCATGTCTATATAGTACATTTTTTCACAAGTAAATGCAAGAGCAAAATGGATTTTTGCTGTGCCGAATAATCATGATAAAGGAAGAGACAGCGAAAAGAAGAATGAACACCCCGAATAGTTCGCCATGCATATCATTTTAAGGAAACATGCCTCACATTAGGATGACAAAATCTTTAGTAGGCCCTTTGTCCTGTTGCACACGATTGACGCTTGCGGTTCTATTCGGCTCATCGTGCCTATACGCACTATCAAGGCCTGCGCTAAATTGTACTAGCCATTACAATCACAGCGCCACACCTAGACAGCACATCAAAACGTCTGTATAGTTATATAGAGACTTGATGACACATATTAACTTTGAAAGGCAGGTAGATGCACACGTGATAGCATGGTTACTTTTTGGAATTATAAGCATTGGACTGATAAATATAATTGATCCGCGAACCCTCATCGAGAACATACGTATCTTAGTGAGCTATGTAATGTTCGGGACAATCTTCCATGCCGCTGTGTCTTACTACAATCACCGTGAATATAAGCAGACCGTAAGAGATCTGATCGTTGTGATTGTCTGTATCGTATTGATTGGCTTGACGCTCTGAATGCCCGATAGAATTTTAAAGGCCCTGTATGAACCATGTTACGGGTATGGTTCACACAAGGCCTTTTTGTTGGTCGTTGTCTCTTACTTGCCTCTCTCCTGCATTCCATCAGCTGATATGTTATTTATATAATCTTTATAAGACTCTTCGTGATGGGGACGTTCTTTGACTGTGTTAGTGATAGTTAGTAATATATTATTCCTTACATATGGCAAGGGGGGACGGAGACCGGAATGGGCGCAAAGCTCAAATGGGGATGATAGAACTGAAAATGGCAACTAAAAAAGCGACTCCACAATACGTGAGGTCGCTTTTTCAGGCATTACAGTCGGACATATTAAAGAAGGTGTGCAATGAAGCTGTACGAAAGCAAAGCACCCATGGAAATAATGATTTTTGCATTTGCACTTAAGTTCATGATTCTCCCTCATTTCTTCTTTATAATATGCCAGCCTAATATTTTAAGTTGTTACTGGATAATGACCGGCTGGTGTTTGATCTCTTTATCTATAAATATAATAACGCGTGATTAAAATAAAATCAATAGCTGAAAAATGCAATTGTAGGGGGTCAATATGCTTTGAATGCAAAAATAAGCGCATAAAATAGAGAATATCAAGCGAAAAGCGGAAAAATATTTTCGCGTATTAGGCGAAATAATCATTTCTCAAGAAAAAATAAATCAAGAAAAAAGTGAATAAAATGATTATTTATTCAAAACCGAAAAATATTAAATTTTACGTTTAAATAAAGGAATGACTTAAAAAATAAAATAAGATAATGGTGAGATAAGTATTGGCAGGAGCGTAAAGAATGTTCTATAATGAATATAATAAAGGAAAGGGCGGCCGTCTCCCCTATATACCGTTAAGACTGCTGCCCATTGTTATGATAATATTAGGAGGAATATGATGGGATTTTTCGACGCGTTTTTTAAAGAGCAGCAGCGCACGAAGAGCGAAGAGATTTATGACCGTGCCCTGCAGATCTTTAATTCACCCCAACTGCAAAACGAGGCCTTGTCAGCGGAACTTGCCCGAGAAGTACTTGCCGGCGAAGACTGCGATCAGGTGAGCGGGGCTTACGGCCGATTTGGCCATGATGTGACCAATCCCATTCCTGTCAATGGGCCGAGTGGGGAGTTCGTCTACTTGTCGCGCCTGCGCCTGCGGCGGACGGGGTCGATGGTCTTTTTCCATAAAGTCGGACAGATCGGGCGCATCCATGTCTTTGAACTGACCAACGTCAGCGGTCACTTTGCCGACCGGCTGTACGTCGACATGTATCATCCCCGCTGTTCCCGCCTCTATCCTGCAGGCTATACCCTCGAGCGGGAAGCCGTCTTTCCCCGCGGCGTGACGACGACTGTTGCCGATTTTCCTAACGGGCTCTATAAGGCCATCAAGAAGGAAGCGAAACTACGCCTTGGTATCGACGTGGCCGAACAGGAAAGTGCCCGCATCGACGCGGCAGCCGCTCAGGAATCCCTTGCCGCTCTTCCGGCAAAAACCATGGCGGCGGCACCGGTCGAACCATTGAAATAAGACTGATCTATGGTATAATTACTACACAGCTTATAATGTTATGATATTAGGAGGGTCACTGATGAGAGACTTACCGAAAGCGCATGAAACGTGGCGCCACTTTAAAAACAATACTTATGAAATCATTACGCTTGCCGAACACACGGAAACGGGTGAAAAGTTCGTTATCTACAAAGCCCTGCATGATACGATGAAGACCTATGCCCGCCCGTTGAAAGATTTTATGAGCGAAGTCGACAAAGAAAAATATCCTCGTTCGGAACAGGAATATCGCTTCGTTAAGATTAAATAATCTTGACAGTTTCGAAAAGTGCTGATATAATATAGAACGTTGAAAATAAAGCAGAAGCTATCCGCTTCTCACCTTACACGACGATGGTGTCACTAGGGTCTATGACGGAAACGTAGAGCGGATAGTCATGCTATCCGTTCTTTTTTTATTCGGAGGTGAAAGACAATTAGTAAGGAATTACGTATCAACGATCAAATCAGAGCCCGTGAAGTTCGCGTGGTCAGTGATTCTAACGAACAGCTCGGTGTCATGTCTCTTCGTTCTGCCCGTCAGATTGCGGAAGAACGGCGTTTGGACTTAGTAGAAGTCGCACCGAATGGCAAGCCGCCTGTCTGCCGTATCATGAATTACGGAAAGTACCGTTATGAACAGCAGAAGCGCGAAAAGGAAGCTAAGAAAAAACAGAAGGTCTTGACATTGAAAGAAGTAAAGCTTCGTCCCAATATCGAAGATCATGACTTCTACGTTAAAATGAAAGCTGCCCAGCGTTTCTTGGGTGAAGGCAGCAAAGTAAAGGTTACCATCATGTTCCGCGGCCGTGAAATGAGCCATCCGGAACTGGGCCGTGATTTGCTGGTTCGATTCGCTGATGAATTGAAAGACACCGCCCATGTAGAAAAAGAACCTAAAATTGAAGGCAGAAACATGACCATGGTCATTGCTGTCAACAAGAAGTAACAGGAGGACAATTATTATGCCGAAAATCAAAACCCGCCGTGCCGCGGCAAAACGCTTTAAATCAACTGCTACTGGTAAGATCAAACGCATGAAACCGTACAAGAGCCATATCTTGGAAAGCAAGACTGCAAAACGGAAACGTAACCTGAGAAAAGCTGCACTCGTATCGCAGTCCATGACCGGCGTCGTTCGCAAGATGTGCCCGTTCATCTAATTACAGACAGTAAATTTTTTGACATAGACTTGGAGGAATAGACTAATGGCAAGAATCAAAGTTGGCGTTACAGCACACGCTCGTCATAAAAAAATCTTAAAAATGGCTAAGGGCTATCGCGGTACCCGCAGCCGTCTCTTCAAAAAAGCTAACGAAAGCGTCATGAAAGCGCTCTACTACGCTCGTCGTGACCGTCGTGCCAAGAAACGCGAATTCCGTAAATTGTGGATTGCTCGTATCAACGCAGCTACCCGTGCAAACGGCCTCAGCTACAGCCGTTTCATCTATGGTCTGACCAAAGCCGGTGTCATCGTAAACCGTAAAATGTTGGCTGACCTCGCTGTCAATGATGCTGCTGCCTTCACGAAACTCGTCGAAGTTGCCAAAGCTCAGTAATCTTAACATAAAGAGGATGACGACAAAGTGGAAATCATTTTGTCGTCATCCTCTTTTTATGCCCTTTTATAGGCGGCCAGGAGGCCGAGGAGGTTCCTGCGACAAAGTCTGGCCATCTTGCAGGGAAACAGGTACAATATAGATACATCTATCAGAAAGAGCAAGGAGGATATACGATGGAAGATATAAGAACATTGGCTGTACGGTATCATAAGGAAGGCAATAACTGTGCTGAAACGGTGGTCAAGGTCTGTAATGACAGCCTGGCCTTGCATCTGCCCGATGAAACGCTGCGCATGGTATCCATCCTCGGTGGCGGTGTCGCCGGTTCCGGCTGTCTCTGCGGGGCCTTGAACGGCGCTTGTCTCGTCTTAGGCAGTCTCGTCGGCCGGACGCAGCCCGAGGAAAAGACAAAGGCTGAAATCAATCAGCCCGTTCGGGAATTTCAGAAAATTTGGAGCGACCGCTTCAAAGCGACTTGCTGTCGTGTGTTAAAGAGCCCGGCCAATGGCGGTCCCGTGTCCTGCGAAACGTTGATGGCTGATACGGCAGTCATGGTCGTCGATTTCATTCGCGAGAAGAAACTGGCCTAGACCTTTGATTCCTGTTACCGGTGCGGCCGAGTCGTATGGATGGCCCGATTTTCTTGACTTTTTTGTGGGATATGGTACAATAAATAAGTCGGGTCAACGGGGCGTAGCGCAGTTTGGTAGCGCGCTTGGTTCGGGACTAAGAGGTCGCAGGTTCAAATCCTGTCGCCCCGACCATATTTTACATATCCGTATTTATCCCGAAGATACAACAAAGGGTATGTAGACGCGGAGAGCTGTCCGAGCGGCTGAAGGAGCATGATTGGAAATCATGTATAGGGCGAACGCTCTATCGTGGGTTCAAATCCCACGCTCTCCGCCATACGACGCCATAAGAGACTGTCACATGAACTTTTTTCATGGACAGTCTTTTTTTGTTGCCTAAAAAAAAGAAAGGATGCCGGAAAATGCGGTTCACAGGCCGATTCTTTTATGATAAAATAAGAAACCATAACAGAGGGAAAGAAGGCTTATGATGAGTGCTATCAAAAGGGAAGTGGCAGCTTTTATCGCTGCCCATCGAGTGGATGATTTTATAATGACGCCCGTGACGATGCGGGAAGTATCGCTTCGGACGGCGCAGGAACAGATGCTGCCCAAAGTTGAGATGGCGGCCGTCGTCGACGGCGTCCTTGACGGCTGCCCCATCTATCCAGTGCCGGTTCGCGTTTTCATTCCCCATACGAGTCGGCCCCTGCCGGTCCTCGTCTATTACCACGGCGGCGGCTTTGTCATCGATACCGTCTCGGTCTATGATCCCGTCTGCCGCCGGATTGCCAAGGCGACGGACCATATCGTCATCTCGCCGGAATACCGCCTGGCTCCGGAAAATCCCTATCCCGCCGCCTACGACGATGCCTTAGCCGTGGCCCGGCAGGCCCTTCCCTTTTTGGAGGCCAAGGGGATTGCCCATGAAAAGGATGTAACCTTGTGCGGTGACAGTGCCGGTGGCTGCATGGCGGCCTTCGTCAGCCAAAAACTACAGCATGAGACAGACTTTCCCTTGAGCCATCAGATTTTGATCTATCCCCTCCTTGACTTTACCGGGTCCTTTCCGTCGTGTCAGGAAAACTGCTGCCCGGAAACGGGATTTTCGGCGGAGAAAATGACCTGGTATTTCAACCAGTTCTTCCGTGGCCGTGACGAAAAAAGGGCTGCGTCGCCTCTTTTTGGCGAGTTGACGCCGTCCATGCCATCAACCTTTGTCGTTACGACGTCTTTTTGTCCCTTTCATGACGAAGGTTTGGACTACATCCGCCGCCTCAGGGACCTCGGCGTTCGGGCCGAGACCTATAATTACGACAATATGGTTCATTCGTACCTCAACTTTGAAAAGATTTGCTACGAGGAAATCGACGATACCTATCAGCGCATGGCAAAGTTTTTGCATGATTGAAAGGAATTGCTTATAATAGAACTAAAAAAAGTCTGCTTGTGTATACGGAAAGGAAGTGCCATTATGAAAAAACGCCTTTGCCCGGAATGTGGTAAATGGGTCGACGTGGAAGGGGATTTTTGTCCTTTTTGTGGAGCAAAACTCCCTGAAATGGACCCAGATGAACCGATTATCGACGAAGAAACGGGGACCGAGACCTTTGATTACGAACGGACAGCCGTCGAAGAACCAGTTATCGACGAAGAGACCGGGACCGAGACCTTTGACCACGATCGGGTAGAAGCCGTCGAACATCCGGAAATGTCGGCTGACGGGGACCTGCCGCCTGTGGTGCCGCCCGTCCGACCGACACCGCCGCCATTTCAGGAAAAGCCTTTTTATGCCCGCCACGGCAAAGCCATTGTGGGCTTCATCATTGCCTTAGTCGTGGTCATTGCCGGAGTTATCGGTATGTATTTTTACGGGGCTCATCAAGATGACTATACGAAAGACGCCGTCGCCCTCTCGCAGCAGTTGACGACAGAAAATGAGTCCGTCACCGATGCCGCTAAACTCCTCAGCCAGCAGGGCCAGGGGAATGGTTCCGAGTCGCTGATCAAGACGTTGGAAACGAGTCGGGCCAATGTGGAAAAAATAGCCAAGAATTACAATCCCCAAAAAATTCCCGACCAATATGCCAGCGATGACCAGGCCATCCGCGAAGTCATGCGAAATCAGATGGCTCTCTACGATAAGGCTATTGCCATCGCCAAGGCGCCGACCGATGCCGCCGTTAACGATAAACTGAATGATATGCTCACCCAGTCTCAGAATGCCAAGAAAATCGCCCGCACCATCCAAATCCCGGGGGCTGACTTTACGGCCGCCGTCGATGATGATGCTGCCGTTTCCTACCTCGAAAAATATGTGGCAAAAGTAAAGAAGGATGAGGAAGAAAAGAAGGCAAAGGCCAATCCGGACAAGCAGATTCTCTCTTCCTACGCCAGCAGTAAGGACTTGTTCAATGAAGATATCAATAAGCTTACCGATGATATCAACAACTATTTGAAGGATCACAAGGATTTCAAAGACAGCCGGGAATTTAACAACCGGGCCAATACCTTGTACCTCCAGATTTCTAAGACCCGCAGTCAGCTCGAAAGCGATTCGTCCATCGAAAATACGGCCATGAAGTACAAGCTCGATGCCTTGTTTAAGGCCCAGCAGGACCGGCTTCGCGGCCTCTATGACGGTGTCAGCTCCAGTCAGAAGGGCGAAGACTACCGCCCGGGCTTCCAGCGCGGCCAAGCGGCAACCGATCGCTATGACAAATTGAACAGCGAGTGGAACAGCCTGTAAGATTCTTTCTCCATAACCAAAGAGGTTCAGCGACACGATGATCGCTGAACCTCTTTTTTGATTTCTTTTTTTATTGTTTTACTTTTTTCATCGAAAGCCCGATGCGGCCGCGGTCGGCATCGACACTGATGATTTCTGCGTTTATGATGTCGCCGGTGTGGACGATGTCCGTGGGATGACGGAAGGGATGGTTGCTGAGCTGGGACCGGTGGACCAGGCCCGGCGTCTTGATGCCGAAGTCGACGAAGGCACCGAAATCGACGACGTTCTGGACCGTGCCGCGGACGACGGTACCGACCTTAAGATCGGCGAGGGACATGACGTGCTGGCGGGTAAGGGGTTTGGGGAACTCGCTGCGGACGTCACGGCCGGGCTTACGGAGTTCTTCGATAATATCCTTGATGGTCGGTTCGCCGGCACCGAGGGAGGCCGCCAGTTTCGGGGCGGCGTTGCACTGGATCTTATCGCGTAGGCCGGCCATTTTTTCCGGTTCCTTGAGGTCGTCGCGGGTCAGGCCGTACTGGCCGGCAATTTGAGCGGCCAGGTCATACGATTCGGGATGGACCGACGTATTGTCGAGGGGCTCTTCGCCGTCTTTGATGCGCAGGAAGCCGGCGCATTGGGTAAAGGTAGCCGGTCCCAGGCGGGGAACGTTTAGAAGTTCCTGACGGTTTTTGAAGGGACCGTTTTCGTTGCGGTAGGTGACGATGTTGCCGGCCGTCGAAGTGGTGAGACCGGCGATGTGCTGGAGGAGGGCGGCTGACGCCGTATTGAGGTCGACGCCGACGTAGTTGACGACAGAGGTTACGGTTTGATCGAGGGCCGTCGTCAAATCCTTTTGGTTGACGTCGTGCTGATACTGGCCGACGCCGATCGAAGAGGGATCGATTTTGACCGATTCGGCCAAGGGATCCTGGATGCGGCGGGCGATGGAGACGGCACCGCGGATGGTGACATCCAGGTCGGGCAGTTCTTCCCGAGCCAATTCCGATGCCGAGTAGACCGAAGCGCCGGCTTCATTGGTGATGACGTAGCGGCAGCTCAGGTTGTAATTCTCGATGAGCTGGGAGACGAATTGTTCCGTTTCATAAGAGGCCGTCCCGTTGCCGATGGAAATGAGGGTGACGCCGTGGCGGCGGATCATATTGGCCAAATCCTTAGCGCTCTTTTTCTTCTGGGCCTCCGAATGGGTCAGGTAATAGGTCCCGTAGTCGAGGACCCGACCGGTGGCACTGATGACAGCGGCCTTGCAGCCCGTGCGAAATCCGGGGTCGAGGCCCAAGATGATCTGTCCTTCAAAGGGCGGCTGCAAGAGGAGGTGGCGGAGATTTTCAGCAAAGACGTCGATGGCCTGCTTTTCGGCCTGGGCCGTCAGTTCATTGCGGATTTCCCGATCCATTTGCGGGAAAATCAAGCGCTTGTAACTGTCGGCGGCGGCACTCTTGATGATGGCTTCATACGGCGAATGGCGCTCCATGACTAATCGGCACAGCATGTCGATGTGCTTGTCTGTCGGTTCCTTGATGGTGACCTTTAATTTCTTTTCATTTTCGCCGCGGTTGATGGCCAGGACCCGGTAACTCGGAAGACGGGTGATGCGCTCGCTGAAATCGGCGTAGGTCAGCATGGGACCGGCTTCTTTTTCGTCGACTTGGAGGCTGCAGGTAAGGCGGGCTTCCTGCCAGAGGCTGCGGCGCAGTTTTTGACGGAAGTCAGCTCGTTCGGAGAACCGTTCGGCTAAGATATTGGCCGCCCCCTGGATAGCGTCTTCGATTGTCGGGACATCATCATTAAGAAAGGCCTTGGCCGCTTCTTCCGGAGACGGTCCCTTGGGATTTTGCTCAGCAAAGAGCTTGGCCAGGGGTTCGAGGCCGGCGTCACAGGCCATGGATGCCTTGGTGCGCTTCTTCGGTTTATAAGGAAGATAGATGTCTTCGACTTCTTGGAGCTGACGGGCTTTGGAAAGGGCCTTTTCCAGTTCGGCATTCCAGCAGCCCTGGTCTTCAATGGATTGGCGTACCGTTTCTTTGCGGCTGGCCAGAGCCTGTTCATAGGCGTACTGTTCCTGGATACAGCGCAGCTGGACTTCATCCAGTGTTCCCGTCGCTTCTTTTCGATAGCGGGCGATGAAGGGAATCGTATTTCCTTCGTCGAGAAGGGAGAGGGCAGCCTGCACCTGCTGAGGACGGACGCCGAGGGTACGGGCAATTTCAATAATCATCGTTTCGTCAGTCATGAATTCATTCCCTCCATAATGTATAGTTAAGATTGCTTATTTTGTAAGAGAAACTTTACACAAGTCATTGAATTTTCTCTTAATAACCGTTACAATATAATAAGGATATTCTATTTTTTGACCATGTAAATTACTCATGTAAGTCCATGTGGAATAAAGCTAGAATGTCTTATTATACCATACTTTTCAAAGAAAGGGGGATAAAAATGGAAATTGCTGAAGTTTTGCGAAAAAACGGTTATAAAGTAACACCGCAGCGGCTGGCTGTCTATGATGCGATCATTCACAACCCGATGCATCCCAATGCCGAAGCTATTTACAAAACCTTACAGCCGAACTACCCGTCTATGAGTATGGCCACGGTATATAAAACCATGGAAATTTTTGCTAAAATAGGTGTCGTACAAGTCTTGCAATGTGCAGAAGATGCCCATCGTTATGATTATAACACGAACCCTCACGCTCACATTCGCTGTGAGAAGTGCAACCGCGTCATGGATATCGACTTGGATCAGAAGCATCTGAGTCAGTTGGCTGCCGAACAGACTGGTTTTACGGTCAATGGTGTAAGTGTTTCGTTTGTCGGTGTTTGCCCGAAATGTCGGGAAAAATCGTAATATGTTGTAACGTCTGTTTTCGCTGCTGTCGCACGAGACCTGTCGGTTTTGTGCGGCAGTATTTTTATATATAATAGTATATGATCTCAACGAGAAGAAAGGAAATATTATGCTGCATATTGGTTGTCATCTGTCGGTGTCACAAGGATTTTTGCATATGGGTGACGAAGCTTTATCTATAGGAGCCGATACGTTCCAATTTTTTTCGCGCAATCCGCGGGGAAGCAAGGTGCGAAAGCTCGATATCGACGATATGGAAGCTTTGAATGAACTCATGAAGAAGCACCATTTTGCCCCAATCTTAGCCCACGCTCCCTATACCTTAAACGGCTGCTCCCAGACCGAAAAGACCCGGGAATTTGCCCGTCAGGCCATGGCCGATGACCTGCGCCGCCTGGAATACCTCGATAACTGCCGTTATAATTTCCATCCCGGCAGCCACGTCGGCCAAGGGCCGGAAAAGGGCATCGACCTCATTGCCGACATGCTCAATACCTGCATGTTTCCGGAGCAGAAGACGACGGTCCTCTTAGAGACCATGGCCGGCAAGGGGACGGAAGTCGGGCGGACCTTTGAAGAATTGGCGGCCATCATCGATAAGGCCGTTATGAATGATAAAATCGGCGTCTGCCTCGATACGTGCCACGTCTTTGACGGCGGCTACGACATCGTCCATGAGCTCGACGACGTCCTCTTGACCTTCGACAAGGTCATCGGCCTCGACCGGCTGAAGGCCGTCCACATCAATGACAGCAAGAACGAACTGGCCAGCCATAAAGACCGCCACGAAAAAATCGGGGAAGGCCATATCGGTATTGCCGCCTTTGATGCCATCGTCAATCACCCGGCCTTGCGCTCCCTGCCGTTTTATTTAGAGACGCCCAATGAACTCGACGGCTATGCGCGGGAAATCGCACTGCTTCGCTCCTTACAACGATCGGAATAAACGTAGATAAAGGGGACTTTTTATGCGTATACTACACACTGCTGACTGGCATTTAGGAAAACTATTTTATGGATCGTATTTGACGGAAGAACAGGACTATGTATTAAAAACTCAGCTCCTGCCCCTCATTAAAGACGAGGGCATCGATGCCGTCGTCCTTTCCGGTGACGTCTATGACCGAAGCCTTCCGCCAACGGAGGCGGTCGCCCTCTTTGATGAAATGGCGACCAAAATCACGGCCGAACTGAAGGTCCCGTTTCTCGTCATCAGCGGCAATCACGACAGCGCGGCACGCCTGTCCTTTGCCAGCCGCATCCTGTCTTCACAGGGCCTTTATATTGCCGGCGAATTAGACCGCATGACGGATCCCGTAGTCTTAGACGATAAATACGGCCCTGTCGCCTTTTTATTGGCACCTTATGCGGAACCGGCTGTCGTCCGCCATTTCTTGGGTGACGACAGCCTGCGCAGCCATCAGGACGCCCTTTCGGCCCTTCTTTCGTGGCAGAAAGAAAAGATTCCTCAAGGCATGCGGACCGTTTGCGCAGCCCATGCTTTTGTAGCCGGAGGCCTTGCCGGCGATTCTGAGCGGCCCTTGTCTATCGGCGGCAGCGATCAGGTCGGAAGCGACTTGTTCACGTCCTTTTCCTATACGGCTCTGGGCCATCTTCACGGACCGCAGCAGATTACGGTGCCGACCATCCGCTATGCCGGAAGTTTGCTGAAATATTCCTTCGGCGAAGCCCGCCAGAAAAAGGGTGCCGTCGTCGTCGACCTCGATGGAAAAGGCAAGGCCGATCCCGTCTTTCATGAGTTTACGCCCCGTCATGACGTGCGCATCGTCAGCGGCTCCTTTGAAGACGTCATGGCAGCTTCCGACGATCGGCCTGACGATTTTATCTTGGTACGCCTGTCGGATCAACAGCCAATCCTCGACGGCATGGCCAAACTGCGGCGAAAATACCCCAACGCCATGGCCCTTGAAATGCCCAACCGCAATATAGAAGGCGGCGGACAGCGGGATTTTAATCTCAGACAGTCGACGGGACAGGAACTCTTTGACAGCTTCTCCAAGGCCATGCGGCCCGACCAGCCCTTGACCGAAGCCGAAGAAGAATGCGTCCGCCAGTTGTGGAAAGAGCTTGAAAAACGTGAAGAAGGGAGCACCTTATGATTCCCATTTACTTAGAGATGAAAGCCTTTGGCCCCTATGCCGGGACGGAAATCGTCGACTTTCGCCGGTTGAAGGATCATAAATTATTTCTCATCTACGGACCGACCGGGTCCGGTAAGACGACCATCCTCGATGCCATCTGCTACGCCCTCTACGGAAGTACCAGCGGCGACATCCGCACCGGCTCCTATATGCGCAGCGAATATGCCACGCCGGATGAGCCGACGTCGGTCTCGTTCCGCTTTGCCATCGGCCAGAAATATTACCGCATCGACCGCAGTCCGGAACAACAGATCGCCAAAAAAAGAGGGGATGGATTGAAAAAGGCCTCGTCCCAGGCTGCCTTGTACGAAACCGATGAAGACGGGGCTGATGAAAAACTCTTGGCCGCTAAAAACGTCAACGCCGCCGTCGAAGGGCTGTTGGGCTTTAAAGCCGATCAGTTCCGACAAGTCGTCCTCCTGCCCCAGGGCGATTTTCGAAAACTCTTATTGGCCAATTCCGGCGAGCGTCAGCAGATCATGCAGACCTTGTTTCATACCCAGTCCTATGCCAAGCTTCAGGCACTGGCTAAAGAACGCCATGACGAACTGGAAAACCGCCATGAACAGGTGGCCCGCGATCGGGAACAATGTTTGCTCAATCTCGGCGTCGACGATGAAGGGAATCTTTCGGAACGAGAGCAGGAATTTCGGAATCAGGAAGCTTCCGTGTCCGAAAAGTGGCACAAAGCCGAAGCTGAGCGCAGTGCTCGGCAGAAAGACTTTCAGGCAGCCCAGGCTTTGGAAGCCCACTGGAAACTGTGGGAGCAGAAACGGCAGGAAGCAGCCAATCTCGATGGCCAAGCAGGGGTTTTTCAGGATAAGCGGAATAAGATTGACGTCTTGAGAAAAGCCGAGGTCTTAGCCGAACCCTGCCGCCACCTCGATGAGCTGGAACGGGAAGGGAAGGCTGCCGCCAAGGCTGCTGACAAAGCCAATGAAGCGGCACAGCAAGCGGCTGTCGACCTGAAGGCCGCTAACGAGAAGATGGAAAAACTTTCTAAGCAGGAAGGGGCCTATAAGGCGGCCGGAGAAGAACGAATCAAGCTGACCAATCTCAAGGGCAAAGCCGATTCTTACTACGACCAGTGCCAACAGGTCCAAAAACTTCGGTCAGAAGCAATGGCTGCTGAACAGGCCTGGAAGAAGGCTAAGGGCGAAACAGAATCGGGAAAAAAGGATTTAGAAAAAGCCCGCGTCGCCTTGTCGGCCTTGTCTGAAAAGGCCGTTCTTGCTGAACAGGTGAAGCAGCAGTGCCGGACCTTGGAAGAAAGGGTAGCGCGAGAAAAAGAAGCCGCTGCCCTGGACTTTCAGAAGTCAGACAGTCAGAAACAGTGGCAGCAGCTTCAGCAGTCGTTAGAAAAAGCCGTTCAAAAGGCACGGAACGACCGCGTCGACTATGAAAGCGTCCGGACCTCCTTCTTACAAGCCCAGGCTGCTGTCTTGGCATCGGAACTTACGGACGGGATGCCGTGCCCGGTCTGTGGGGCGACCGATCATCCAATGCCTGCCATTCCGCCCGAGGATTTACCGACGCGGGACGACGTCGAACGGCGCCAAAGATTGGCCGAAACGAGCGAACAGGTGCGGCAAAAGCTGGAAGTCGACACCAAGGCCGCTGAAACGGCCTATAAAGCCTTGGAAGGTCAATACGACCGTCTCCGTCAGCAGTATCCGCAAGACGTCTCCTTGAAAGAACTGGAAGCTGAATTGAAAGCGGCGCAAAAGACACAGGCAGACCTTGAAAAGGCACTGGCCCAAGGAGAAAATCTTCGCAAGGCCGTTTCCGATGGCGAGACGAAACTCAGCCAATGGGAAGAGGCCGAAGAAGCGGCAAGAAAGGCCTTAGAAGAGGCCAAAACGAGAGCCGTCAAGGCCGGCGAGACCCAGGCCCATTTGGAAGCGGAACTGCCCGAGGCCTATCGCGATCCCAAGGAACTCAGCCGCCGTCTGGCCGAGTTGACGCAGCACCTTAAAGACTATGAAGAAGCTCTTCAGAAAAGCCGGGATCATCTGGTAAGCTGTGAACGTCAGGGAGCTCAGCGACAGGAAGAAGCCAGAAGCCTCACCCAGCAGGTCCTGACCCTGCGCAGTCGATTTAAACAGGACTATAATGACTTCGGCCAACGGGTACTGGCAGCGGGCTTTGCCTCCGTTCGTGCCTGCCGGGACATGCAGCCGTCCGTAAAGGACATTCCCGTCCTGGAAGCCGAAGTCCGTCAATATGAAACCAAGCTGCAGCAAGTACGAGGCCAGCTCGAACAGGAAAAATCAGCCATCGACGGTAAGCCACGTCCCGATGTCCCGGCTTTGGAAAAAAACTTGGCTGAAGCTGAAAAGACGAGCCGCGACCTTGCCGAAGAAAGAGGACGACTGTCGGCGACTTTTTCCCAGTGGCAGCAGGAAAAGAAGAAGCTCCTAGCCCTCGGTAAGGATGAAGCCGACCTCGTCGAAGCCTACAAAACCGTCGGCGCCGTCTACGACCTCATTGCCGGCAAGCAGACGGGGATTAACTTCGAACGCTATGTCTTAGGGGCCCTCCTCGACGACGTCTTGGCCGCCGCGAATGAACGGCTCCAGGCCATGAGCCGTCAACGCTATACCCTGCAGCGTTCCCAAAGTTGGGATGATAAACGGGTTAAACAGATCGGCCTCGACATCGAAGTCTACGACAACTATACGGGCTATGCCCGGCCGGCCAACACCCTGTCCGGCGGCGAGACCTTCTTGTCGTCCCTGTCCCTGGCCTTGGGGCTGGCCGACGTCGTCCAGGCTTATTCCGGCGGCATTCACCTCGATGCCATCTTTATCGACGAAGGCTTCGGTACCCTCGACAGCGAGACCTTGGACTATGCCTTAAAGACCCTGGCGTCGCTTAAGAGCGGCGGCCGCCTGGTCGGCATTATTTCCCATGTGCCGGAATTAAAAGAGCGCATCGACGCCCGCCTGGCTATTCATAAAACCGATCGAGGCAGTACGTCGTCCTTTGAATTTTCCTAAGCCCGTCTCTATATTGTTGAATTGACGGAAAAAGTATATAATAAGGCATAATCGAGAGAGGAGGGACGGAATGTCCATTCAAAAAGTACGCGACTATTTTTCTCAGTGGGGAATAGAAGACAAAGTCATGGAACTGACCGAGTCCAGTGCCACCGTCGAAGAAGCGGCGGCAGCCCTTCATACGGAAGGTCGGCGCATTGCCAAGACCATGTCGTTTCTGGTCGGCGACCAGCCGATCCTTATCGTCTTTGCCGGCGATGCCCGCGTCGATAACCATAAGTACAAAGAGCGGTTCCATAAAAAGGCGTCCATGATCAAAGCGGACGCTGTCGAAGGTCTCATCGGCCATCCCGTCGGCGGCGTGTGTCCCTTTGCCATCAACCCCGACGTCGACGTCTATCTCGATGAATCACTCAAACGATTTCAAACAGTCTTTCCGGCCTGCGGCACGGCCAACAGCGCCATCGAACTGACCCTGGACGAGCTGATGACCTATTCCAAGGCCATCGAATGGGTCGACGTATCCAAGGGCTGGCAGGAAGAAAGCATTTAACAAAGGGGGTTACACCATGCAGTTTACGTTTAAACACACCAATTTTAATGTATTAGATCTCCAGCGCAGCATGGACTTTTATAAAGAAGCTTTGGGCCTCACGGAAGTCCGCCGCATTGAAAATCCTGATTTCACCATCGTCTATCTCGGTGATGGCGTTACGGGATTTCAACTGGAATTGACGTGGCTCAAAGACCGTAAAGAACCGTACAACCTCGGCGATAATGAATTCCACACGGCCTTTGCCGTCAAGGATATGGATGCGGCCTTAGCCAAACATAAAGAAATGGGCTGCGTCGTCTACCAGAATCCGGCCATGGGTATCTACTTCATCGTCGATCCCGACGGCTATTGGTTGGAAATCATTCCGGAGCGTGGCTGATGAAGAAAGAATATACCCAGCGGACAGCCCGCCTCATCGGACAAGATAAAGTCGATGAACTCAATACCAAGAAAGTCCTCGTCTTCGGCGTCGGCGGCGTCGGATCGGCTGTCGTCGAAGCCTTAGGGCGAGCCGGCGTCGGCCATCTCATCTTAGTCGATGCCGACGTCTTCGACCCATCGAACCTCAACCGCCAGTTAGGCGCCACCGTCGACACGATTGGCCGATCCAAGGTAGAGGTCATGAAAGAACGGCTGCTCACCATCAATCCCGATATCGACGTCGAAACCCACGCCACCTTCTACTTGCCCGAAAGCCATGAAGGCTTCATCGCCAAGTCCGGTGCCGATTACGTCGTCGATGCCATCGATACGACCAGTGCCAAGATCGCCATCATTGACGAAGCCTATCACAGCGGAATCCCCGTCGTCTCCTCCATGGGAGCCGGCAACAAGCTCCATCCGGAGTACTTTAAGCTCGACTACATCGAAAAGACATCCGTCGATCCCTTGGCTAAAATCATACGCCATGAATTGAAGAAGCGCCGCATCCGCCGCATCAAAGTCGCCTATTCGACGGAAGTACCCCGTACGCCCATCTCGGACAGCGAAGAAGTCCGTCCCAGCCCGGGCAGCATCTCCTTCGTGCCGGCCACAGCCGGTATGATTTTAGCCGGTGCCGTCATCCGCGACCTCCTCGATTTAGCTTAAAATAAAATTTTACCTATCTTATACACAAAGGCTGCGATCCAAAATCGCAGTCTTTTTTTACGATATTTTCACGGTATTTCGGCGATTTTGATAAGTATCGGAGCATACTTGTCCACAACATGATAGAGTATTTGCGCGTTGACACAACCTACTATATATAGTATCATAAATCTTGTAAATATCGGCCCCGAAATCGTATATATTGTGGAATACGCGGGACTTGTGGACATTTTCATACAATATACTGTGGAGGTAGACATATGCTGGAAGTAATCAAGAGAAACGGACAAAAAGTGCTTTTTGACAGGGACAAAATTACCATCGCCATTGAAAAGGCCATGAACAGCAGCAGCGGCGTATACGAAGAAGGCCAGGCTGCGAAGATTGCAGGTGAAATCGAAGCATATGCTGCATCCATTCATAAGGACATGACCATTTACGCTATTGAAGATCAGGTCTATTATCGCCTCTTGAAGTACAACAATCCGGCCACGGCCCGGGCTTATGAAAACTACAAAGCCATCCAGGCCTTTAAGCGCCAG
This sequence comes from Megasphaera sp. DISK 18, assembly GCF_001682955.1. Taxonomy (NCBI): domain Bacteria; kingdom Bacillati; phylum Bacillota; class Negativicutes; order Veillonellales; family Veillonellaceae; genus Megasphaera; species Megasphaera sp. DISK 18. The sequence goes on along the minus strand of NZ_LUGJ01000023.1, from coordinate 54,650 downwards.
ACCAATACGACGGACAACGACGTTTTTGGCCTGTTGAACAACACCAACTTAGAAGTCCTGAATGAAAATTCCAATAAGAACGGCCACGTCGTTTCGACCCAGCGTGACCTTATTGCCGGTGAAGTTTCCAAAGACATTGCCCGCCGTAAACTCATTCCCGCCGACATCGTCCAGGCTCACGACAGCGGCGCCATCCATTTCCATGACATGGACTACATCATTCAGCCCATGTTCAACTGCTGTCTCATCAACCTCGAAGACATGTTGGCCAACGGTACGGTCATTAACGGCAAGAAAATCGACACGCCGAAGTCCTTCCAGGTCGCCTGCACGGTTACGACCCAGATCATCGCCCAAGTCGCTAGTGGCCAGTACGGCGGCCAGTCTATCAACGGCATCGACCGGATTTTAGCGCCCTACGTCCGCAAGTCCTTCAAAAAATACATGAGCGCCGTCGTCGAAGAACAGCGCGAAGTCTACGGCATTGAACCGGACATGGAAAAAGCCGAAGAAATCGCTTGGAAGCGTACGAAGAAAGAAATCAAAGACGGCATCCAGACCATCCAGTATCAAATCAATACCCTCATGACGACTAACGGCCAGGCTCCGTTCGTCACCTTGTTCATGTACTTTAAGCCCGATTACGAATACGCCAAAGAAGCGGCCCTCATCGATGAGGAACTCCTGCGCCAGCGCATTCAGGGCATTAAGAACGATGCCAACGTCTACGTCACGCCGGCCTTCCCGAAACTGATCTACGTCCTCGACGAACACAACGTCAGCGAAGGCAGCCCCTATTTCTACCTGACCCAATTGGCTGCCGAATGCACGGCCAAGCGGATGTATCCCGACTACATTTCGGCCAAGAAAATGCGCGAATCCTATGAAGGCAACGTTTTCAGTCCCATGGGCTGCCGGTCCTTCTTAAGCCCCTGGAAAGACGCCGAAGGCAACTATAAATTCGACGGCCGCTTCAACATGGGCGTCGTCTCTCTGAACCTGCCTCAGATCGGGATTCTCGCTGACGGCGACGAAGAAAAATTCTTCCAGATCCTCGACAAGCGCTTGGAACTGTGCAAAAAAGCCCTCCTCCTTCGCGTCAATCTGTTGAAGAAGGTGACGTCTGACGTCTCGCCGATCCACTGGCAGTACGGCGCCATTGCCCGCCTCCAGCCCGGTGAAACGATCGAAAAATTCATTTACGGCGGCTACGCTACCTTGTCCTTAGGCTACATCGGCATGTACGAAGCGACGATGTTGACCAAACACTGCTCGCACACGACGCCGGAAGGCCGGAAATTTGCCATGCGCATCATGGACGACCTCAACGCCCATATCCAAAAGTGGAAGAAGGAAACGAACATCGGCTTTGCCCTCTACGGTACGCCGGCTGAAAACCTGACCAACCGCTTCTGCAAGATCGATAAGGCCCGTTTCGGCTCCATTGCCAACGTTACCGACAAAGATTACTACACCAACAGCTATCACGTCGACGTCCGCGAACCGATCAACGTCTTCGACAAATTCTCCTTCGAAGCCGACTTTGAAGACAAATCGACGGGCGGCTGCATCAGCTACGCTGAAATCCCCAATATGGCCCATAATATCCCGGCTGTCTTGACCATGATTCAGTACATCTACGACCATATTGCCTACGGCGAATTCAATACCAAGCTCGACTACTGCCACGAATGCGGCTTTGACGGCGAAATCATCCTCAACGACGACAACCAATGGGAATGCCCGCGCTGCCATAATCAGGACCGCAACAAACTGACGGTCATCCGCCGGACCTGCGGCTACTTGGGCGAAAATTTCTGGAATGAAGGGCGGACACAGGAAATCAACAACCGTGTCCTCCACATATAAGAGGTGACTTTCGTTGCATTATGCACAGATGAGACAATATGATATCGCTAACGGGCCCGGCATTCGCTCGACCCTCTTCGTGACGGGCTGCTCGCGAAACTGCTTCAATTGTTTCAACCCGGAATACCAAAATGCCAACTTCGGCCAGGAATGGACCGACAAAGAAACGAAACAGCTCCTGTCCTGGCTCCAGGCACCGACCAACAGCGGACTGACCCTCCTCGGCGGGGAACCGATGGAAAACACCGACGGCCTGACGCCTTTGATTCAGGAAATCAAAGAGGCCCTGCCCGACAAATCCGTCTGGGTCTATTCCGGCTTCACCTACGATGAAATTCTAAAGGACCCGCAGAAAAAGGCCCTCCTCGATCTGTGTGACGTCCTCGTCGACGGCCCCTTCGTCGACGCCTTGAAAGACCCGGGACTCTACTTCAGAGGCTCGTCGAACCAGCGCATCATCGACCTTCAGAAGACGCGCGAAACCGGCGAGATCACCCTGGTCTGGCCCGATGGACGATGATCCGCCTTTTCCGGATTTTTACCATAAGAAGTAATGAGTATTGGCTAATAGGATTTACACCGTAAGCCTTTCTTGATATAATAAGTATAAATAGACGTTCTTATTTCCTTGCATTTGTAACGTCAAACAGACGTTGAGGGGGGCTTATTATGGTAGTCGATTCCGTTAAAAAATTAAAAAATGTCGTCAGCGAAGTTATGAAAGGCTATACCAGCAATTCGACAGGCGGATGCTGCGGCGTGTCCCTTCCGCCGGAAGAACAGCGCGAACTGAAACGGCTGAAAGAGGGCGCACAGGCCGATAAGGCTGAAAAGAAAGATTGACACATACGATAAAAACGAGTACACTACAAGCATAGAATGCAAACGCACGACGGGGACACCACGCAAGGTGTCAATCGTCGTGCGTTTTTATTTGCTCACGAGAGGTGGATATGATGCAATTATTATTGAATGGGGCCCGCGTCGACGGCCCGTGGTCTTCGTTAGAAGAATTGAAACAGGCCCATGGTAAGGGCCAGGAAATCACCATCGTCAACGGTTTTGCGACGACAGAAAATTTACCCTTACAAGACGGCGATGAAATCTATTTTATCCCTAAAGACCGGCTGCCGCCGAAAGAAGCCCTGGAGGCCATGATGTGTTCCCGCCACACGCCGAAAGTCCATGAAAAGGTCAGTGCCGGCCGTGTTGCCATCTGCGGTCTCGGCGGCCTCGGTTCCAATGCGGCCGTCTATTTGGCCCGCACCGGCGTCGGCCACCTGCACCTCATCGACTTCGATACCGTCGATGCCAGCAACCTGAACCGCCAGTCTTACATGGTCCGTGACCTGGGGCAGCGTAAGACCGATGCCCTGGCCCGGCAGATTGCCGATATTAACCCCTTCATCGACGTCCGCACGGACTTCGTGCGCATGACGGAAGATAATACGGCCGACCTCTTACAAGATGACCAGATCGTCTGCGAAGCCTTTGACAACCCCGATGCTAAGACGATGTTGGTTCACACCGTGTTGGAACAGTGTCCCGATAAATATATCGTCTCCGCCTCGGGCATGGCCGGCTACGGCGACAGCAATGAGATCCAGACCAAGAAAATCATGGACCGTTTCTACGTCTGCGGCGATCAGACGAGAAATGCCAAACCCGGCCGGGGACTCATGGCCCCTCGCGTCGCCATCTGTGCCGCTCACGAAGCCAATCTCATCATTCAGCTCCTGGTAGACGTTTTGTAATTTTTGTCGCGTAGTGAGCGAACTTTCGCACCGCCGGCGAGGCGGCATTGCCGGGAAGAAAGGCGATGCCTAGGGGTATCGATGCCGGCGGGTCGAGGGGCAGGAGGACGGCTGACGTCACCCGTTTCCGGGTAATGAGGCGGTTCATGATACAGATGCCGAGTCCTTCTTCGACCATTGAAATGGCAGCTGCATTCTCCAGCGTCGTATAACCGATACGAGGCTGGAGATTATTTTTTTTTAAGAGATGCAAGACGTCGTCGTCTTTTCCCAGAGCCGGCATGATGACCGTTTCTTCTTGGCAGCGAGAAAGGGGATAGCGGCCCTTCGGTGCCAGTTCATGATCGGGCGGTACGGCGGCCACCATTTCGTCGTCTGCTAGGGGAATCCAGTCGTAGGGCATGGGTTCCTGATAACTGAGAAAACCGATGTCGGCCGTACCGTCGTCGAGCCAGGCCGTGATCTCCTGGCGGATGCCTTCCATCAAGTGAATCTTGATTTGGGGATAATCCTTTTGAAAGCGGCCGATGACCTTGGGAAGCCAGTGCGTCGCCACGCTCGAATAGGCGGCGATGTTGAGGCTGCCCGTCAATAGGCCGCGTATGTCTGAAGCCAGTTCCTCCACGCGCTCTTCTTCACGGAGCAGCTGGCGGATGGGAAGTAATAGGCGTTCGCCGTTTGGCGACAAGGTGACGCCGTGATGGCTGCGGAGCAATAAGGGAAAACCGACTTCCTTTTCAAGGGCCGCTACGAGTTGACTGACGCCGGACACGGTGTAGTCCATCTGTTTGGCTGCAGCGGCAAAACTTCCCGTCTCCACAGCGGCTAAAAAAGCTTTATAACGAGCCGTATCCATAGTACCTCCTCTACCTTATTCATTAAGTAATACTATATGAAATATAAAAGAATTATAGATTTACTTAATTATAACCGCTGATTATAATAATGTACAGGAAAGGAGGGATGTCATGAAATTGAACGGAAATGGACAGGTCATGCTGGCCGGTATCCTTTGGGGGACCATCGGCCTCTTCATCTGGTATATGGAAAGGGCCGGCGCAACCGTCGAATGGATCAGTTTCCTGCGCGTCTTTTTCTCGTGGATCATCTTATTGGTTCTCATCCTCTGGCGGAGCGGCTGGGCCTCGATGAAGGTGTCGCCGAAAATCATGGTCTACTGTGCCTTACTGGGCCTCATCTGTCACGGCATCTATAACATCTTTTACAGCCTGGCCGTCATCTCGATTGGCGTATCCCTCAGCGCCGTCCTGCTCAACGCGGCCACTGTTTTTACGGCTGTCTTTTCAGCCCTCTTCTTTCAGGAAAAGATTACACCTTTGAAGGGGTTGGCGCTGGTAATCAACATCGTCGGCTGCATCCTGGCCATCACCGGCGGCAGCCTTGACCTTGCCGCACTGTCTCTATGGGGACTGTTTTACGGCATCATGGCCGGCCTCTGTTACGCCCTGACGGCGATTATTGGAAAAGTAGCCGGCCATGGCACCGACGCCTTCGTCATGAGCCTGTGGAGCTTCTTTTGGGCTGCCCTTTGCCTTCTCGTTTGGATCCTGTGGCAAGGAGGTACCATGGTCATGACGCCGTCCGTTTTAGGAATGGGCTTTTTCTACGCCCTCATTCCGACCGTCCTGGGCTATATCCTGTATTACCTGGGCCTCCAGCAAATCGAAGACCTGAGCCGCGTCCCCGTCCTGGCCTCCTTAGAAACAGCCGCCGCCGTTATCCTGGGCATGAATCTCACCGGCGACATCTTGAACCTGACGAACCTCCTCGGCATCGCCCTCATCATAGCTTCCCAGTGGTTGATCGGGAAGAGCCGCCAATGACCGCTGTATTTAGCGATGCGATGTGTTTACCTTTTGGTGACGATGGGGAAGGTCTCTGACATTTAGATAAAGAGATAAATCTCTTTTCCAGGAGAGTTTAAGTTGCTGCCGGGAATTTTATAAGCATAATATCATAGGTTTAAAATCAGGCGAGAAGGAGATCCTTTCATTCGGCTAGAATCTATACTATATTACTATATACAACTATAAATTTCCGGAAGGTGGGTATTTTCATGAAATTTGATTTGAAGAAGATGGGGATTGTCTGTGTATTTGTCTTGGGAATCACTTTCTCAGGTACGGCCATATTCCCCGGCAGCTATTCCTCGGTACAAACTGTTCAGGCTGCTGAAACAGCTATCATTAACGGTTACACCATTGACGTCAGCTCCGTTTGGTATGATGAACCCAATCGTACTTTTGGCGCCGCTGTTACCGACCCGGACGGCAATTATTTTACAACTACCTATAAAATGGTTAAAGTGTCCAGTCGTCCTTATCAAATGAATATTTACCAAAGTAAAAACAATAACCCTTGGGTACAGATCGGTGTCATCACGGACGAAGCCAGTTATCAAATCGGCAATAAGAAAACGGGAGGATTCCTATTCCGAAAAATTGCAGACTTGGCAGCCCGCAGCGTAGGATATGAAAAGATGTTTTAAAAGGATATCGAAAAAATAGCATGAAAAAATGAAGCTGCGCCAGAAAGCGTTTTTGGCGCGGCTTTTTCTATCATAAAAAGTTAATATTGTAGGCACGCAAGCGGTATTTAGCTGAAAAAATTTATACCGATTATCTGTCAAACACTATTGAAATCAAAAAAACTTCCTCAACGGATTAACACTCTTCGAGGCTTTTCGTCCTTATCCATCGGCGAGGGTATTGGCAGCGACTGCCCTGAGATTTTTTATGAGTCGATTTCCTGTAACGCTTAGTCATACGTACCGTTGTCAGGAGGCAACGATGAGACGCTTTCTATTTTATATTGAAGTCTCACGGTTAAATTGGCGGTGGAAATAGGGAGTCGGGTAGAAGAAAAATGTCAAATTAGTGTAAAAAAATATATACCAAGTTTTAGGGAGTGGAAGTGGATACGACGTATTTATGGGGTATTATGCCATTCGTTTTGTTGGCATTATTATTTCATACAAAATGCCAAATGAAAAACGCATATTAAATATACTTTAATCGCAATATTAGGAAAGGAGTAAAAACATAACGGAATATATATTGTAACGTTAGCGATTTGACGGTGGATTAGAAACTGAAATTGGTTGAATTTAATGATTATGAGGAGGATTTTAATATGGGAGCAGATGTTATATCGATTGTATTTTTTATTGCCGCTATCGTGCTGGCTTTTATTCGTAAAATCAATATCGGCATTGTGGCTTTAGCCTTGGCAGTACCCTGTACGATGCTCATTGGAATGCCCGGCAAGGAAATCATTGCCGGAATCAATGGAAACTTGTTCCTTACGTTAGTCGGTATTACCCTACTTTTTTCTATTGTTAATGATACGGGAGCCCTCGATCTTTTGGCTCATAAAATCGTTGCCCTTGCAGGGAAGCGGTTATGGCTTATTCCTATCTTGCTCTTTGTTGCCGGGGGACTTATTACCGGTGCCGGCCCCGGGGGAATTCCCGTTCTGGCCATTATGATTCCCATGGGGATTGCAATCGGCATTCGTGTCGGCTATCATCCGGTCATGCTGACCTTAATCGGTATCTGTGGAATGACCGGCGGCCGTTTTTCACCGATTACGCCGGAAGCGGCTATTGTTTTTAGCGCCATTAATGATACTGCTATTGCCGGAAACAATGTTATTCCAGCCATTATTGCCAATGTGACACTGGCAAATGCCGTCATGGCCATCGTTTTATTTATTGCCTTCAAAGGATATAAGGTAAAAGCCGTGGACAACCAGTCCACTATATCCAAGACCAACAATTTTACACAAAAACAATGGATTTCTTTTGGCGGTATTTTGGCGATGCTGGCTCTGATTATTTTTTTAAAAATAAATGTAGGCCTCGCGGCTATGATTGTCTCGGCAATCTTGCTGCTGTGTCATATTGCTGACGATGGTAAGTGTATTAAAGCTGTCCCTTGGGGAACGATTCTCATGGTGTTGGGCGTCGGGGCCTTATTACATATTGTAGCTAAAACGGGTGGCATCAGCTTGATGACGGATGCCCTGGCCAGTATGATGTCTTCGGCAACAGCTTCTACCTTTATGGCATTATCATCGGGGCTTTTAAGTTTTGTCAGCTCTGCTTTAGGCGTTGTTTATCCTACCATGATGCCTATGAGTATCGGAATTGCTCAACAAGTTGGGGGCGTCAATCCGGTTGCCCTAATGTCGGCTGTGGCAGCCGGCGGTGCCTGTAGCGGTATTTCACCGATGTCTACGGGCGGAGCTATGATTATCGCCATTATGGCCGTTGAATTGAAGGAGAAATTCCCAAAAGAAAAGCAGAACAAGGTATTTGTTCAACTTCTGATTATTGCAGGCGGTAATTTACTGGTATTAATGGCCTGTGCCTTCCTTTTCTTCGACGTCGTCGCGAATCTTTTATCTCCCTTGTGATTTTTTCGTATAAAGTAAACCCGCTGCAGAATGCTTCGCATTTTTGCAGCGGGTTTATTTGTGTCGTCTGAAGTGGCTTATTTTAGGTGATTGAATAAGGTTTGGCGAGTAATGTTTAGCATAGAGGCAACTTCGGTCTTGGTATATCCTTGCTCCAGGAGATCGTTGATGACCAATTTTTGGAAGGTCTGCTGAGCTTTTTTCATATCGAGTTTGAAGGTGCGCGGATCGATGAGATGAGCTCTTTTTTGGGGTTGATGTTGGTCAAAGAGGTAGGTGTACGATGCATTGTCCGTTTGGCTGTATATGTGATAGCGCAGCGCGGTGCTTCGAATTTCTCGGATGTTGCCCCACCAGTGATGTTGTAATAAGGCCTTCTGGAGCGGTTCTGGCAGGTCTGATTTTTTTATGCTCCGGTTGGAAAATTCCGATAGAAAATGGAGGAATAAATAAATTATATCTGACGGACGTTCGTCAAGAGGTGGTAAGGTAAGGGTTAAGGTATTGAGCCGAAAATATAAATCTCTCCGGAAGGTACCTTCATTGATCTTTTCAATGATATCCGTATTGCTGGCGGAAATGATGCGAATGTCGAGGGGAATCACATAGTCGGAGCCGAGGCGCATAACTTGCTTAGTTTCGAGAACACGCAGCAGTTTTGACTGGATATCGGAGGACATGCTGTTGATTTCATCGAGGAAAATAGTTCCGTTGTGCGCCAATTCGAACAGGCCGGCTTTTCCTTCTTTTCGAGCGCCTGTAAAAGCGCCTTTTTCGTAGCCGAAAAGTTCGCTTTCTAATAGTTCCGGTGGCAGGGCCGCACAGTTGACGGCAACAAAGGGACCGTTTTTCCGCGGGCTTGAATTGTGAATGCTTTGAGCGAAAAGCTCTTTGCCGGTACCACTTTCGCCTTGAATCAGGATCGGGGCATCATAAGCTGCCATCGTTTCCGCCGTAGCTTTGATTTTGTTCATATTAGCATCTGTTGTCAAAATATCGGAAAAATGATGTGCTGCCGTGAGCCCCGTTTTGGCAAGTTTGTATCGGACATTTTTTTCTAGCCGCTGCAGCTGCGTTACATCTCGAATATTTAAGATATAGCAAGGGGCTCCGTCAAGCTGAAAGGAAGAAGAATTCAAAACTAAGGTATACGGATTGCGTTCAAGAATCACGTCGGAGAATGTCATAGGGGGTTTTTTAGGAGTGCCGGTAAAGATATCTTGTATGGCTGCTGTTTCTGCCGGGACGTTGAGAAATCGCTGGGCCTGGGCATTTATATGAGATATGTGTCCTTTCCGGTCATAGATAATGATACCCTCTTCGACTTGGGAGAGGACGGTAGTAAATAATGAAAGCTGGTGCCGTTCTCTTTTATTGAATAAAGCCAGGTCGCGTGCATATTGATAAAGTGAAAAGATTGTTGGATTACTGGGCATAATCGTGAAAATCGGGAGTGGAATATTGGTAATGCGCGGCAAGATCGCGGTACCTACGATAGCACTTTCGGAATTAATATCGAGATGGTCTAAAATATCTTGTAGTCCCGGCCGTGTTTTATAGGTGAATACTTCTATTTTTTCTCTCAGTTCAGTCGGACACATAGAGAGTTTGAAGATGACGCTGGCGTTTAAAAGCAGATAGATTTTTTTGTATTGTCGAGCTTGTTCCAGGGCATAAATGATGTCGTATGTGGAGAGATAGAGACGAAGTACCGGTACTTCGTGAATGACGGGGACTAGTTCTTGATACGTACCACCACTGGCAACGAGTACTTGGGCTCCGCTTTTGATCATGGCGCGAGCTTGGCCGTAGATATTCTGAAAGTCGAGAATTGTCGTTTCAATCGGCATATTGTCCGGTTCTTTGCTGTAATTCCATAATGCTTGTTCAATTTTATTTTTCATGACCTGGTCTGTTGCCAGGAAACAGATTTTTTCCAATAATCTCACCTCAGTTCCAGTGTACGTAAAAATAGATGAGATGTCAAATATATGTAAAAAAATATATACACAAGTCGTGATGCGGTTTGATAGAGACTGCTGAATCCCGTAACTAAGCTGTTTTTTATAGTTGGCATTATTATTTCATACATATAGGCAGAGACAATCAAATAACTAGTATATATAGGAGAAAGGAATTGATGAAAATGACAGAAGGATTGTTGGAAGGTATTCGAGTCCTTGATTTTACCGGATTTTTAGCGGGTCCGTATTGCGGCATGTTTCTGGCTGATATGGGGGCCGATGTCATTAAGGTAGAAAACTTGCTGACGAAAGGGGAGTTTTGCCGCTACGCCCGTCCTTTAGATGCTAAAACCGGCCGCAGCATGTATTTTGGAAATCTGAATCGGAATAAACGCGGGTTTGCTGTTAATTTGAAGTCAGAAGAGGGGAAAAAAGTTTTTTCTGAATTAGTCAAATCGGCCGATGTTCTCTTGGAAAATATGCGCCCCGGTGTCATTAAAAAATTGGGTTTCGGATATGAAGAATGTAAAAGCCTTAATCCCCGTATTATTTTTGCGTCTATTTCGGGGTTTGGCCAGTATGGTCCTTATTTTTCAAGACCGGGTTATGACCTTATTGCCCAGGCGATGGGGGGATCCATGAGCATTACCGGATGGCCCGGTTCAGAACCGACTCGTGCCGGCATGGCCATTGGCGATATGATGGCCGGGATGAACTGCTGTATGGGTATCCTGGCGTCCTTGATTAAGCGTCAGAAAACCGGTGTAGGCCAGCGAATTGATGTAGCTCTCGTTGATTCTATTGTTTCTGGTATGGAAGCGAAACTCATGCAGTATCTGTATACCGGTAAAGTGCCGGAGAAGACCGGGAATAAATATATTTCTTCGGCTCCGTATGATTCGTTTAAAGCCAAGGATGCGTATTTTGTATTGGCAAGCGGTACCGATAAACATTTTGAACATCTTTCAGCCGCTATGGGGATGCCGGAACTGGCAAAAGATCCCCTTTATGAAAACACGGAATTACGCAAAAAAAATGCCGATTCCTTGAAGAAGATCATTGAAGCTTGGGCGAGTGATAAGACGAGTCGTGAGGTCGTTGATATTATCCTTGGTGTCGGTGTTCCGGCCGGTCCTATTTATGACATTGCCGATGTTTGCAACGATAAAAATATTGTAGAAGCCAGAGAGATGTTGGTCAAAGTACCTGATAAGGACGGCGGTGAATTTACGGTCTTGGGCAACCCCATTAAAATGGATGAATATCCTTGCACCTATCGTAAGTCGGCACCGGATCTTGGCGAAGACAATGTGGAAATTATGAAAGAACTGGGCTTCTCTGATGATGAAATTACTGAAATGAAGGCTTGTGGAGCTATCAAATAGGAGGATAAGCATGAAAAAAGATATAACCGTCGTAGAAGTATGTCCTCGTGATGGTTGGCAAAATCATAAAATTCCTATTTCTACGGAAACAAAGATTAAGTATATTAAACAAATGATTGATTATGGCGCCGAATCTTTTGATTTGGTATCTTTTGTCAGCCCTAAGTGGGTACCGCAGATGAAAGACGCTGCGGAAGTTCTGCAGGAAAGTAAAAAATATGCGGCTGAACTCGGCAAAGATATTGAATTCATGGCCTTAGCCCTTAACAGTAAAGGCATTGAGAATGCGTTGAAGGCTGGAGCTACGAGTATTCAATTCGTCATTTCAGCCAGTGAAGAACATAATAAACGGAATTCAAATCGGACCATTGAGGAATCCTTAGCTAACTTTAAGACGATGGCGTCGGCAGTCAAAGGCGTTAAAATGACCCTTGCCTTGGCTTGTGGGCTGGGATCTCCTTTTGGCGATGAAGTGCCGGCAGATCGTGTTAAATATCTTTGCGAAGAAGCCTTCAATGTTGGCGTTACTCGCATTGGACTCGGGGATACGGCAGGCATTTCTAATCCGGTCCATACTAAAGAAATCATCCGGGCCTTAAAAACAATATGCGATGTCAGCCAAATCGGTATCCATCTCCATGACACCTACGGCATGGGGTTAGCTAATGCCTATGCCGCCGTAGAAGAAGGGATAACTGCCATTGATGCAGCTGCAGGCGGGTTAGGCGGATGTCCTTTTGTGCCGGGAGCGAAAGGGAATATTGCTACAGAAGATTTAGTACATATGCTGCATGCTATGGGGTACCAGACGGGATATAACCTGGATAAAGTTTTGGGATTAGTCCGCTCTATGTGTGACGAGATTCAAGCGACGCCGACCGGCAGTGTGATTAAAGCTTATAAAGGTTGATAAAGACGATAAGGGTTTTCTTATAGGAGGTAAAAATGAGACAATTAATGACGGGTGATGAAGCCATTGCCAGAGGTGTATATGAAGCTGGAGCATCGTTTGCATCGGCTTATCCGGGTACTCCCAGTACGGAAATTCTGGAAAATATTGCACAGTATGATGAAATTTCGTCCGAATGGGCACCGAATGAAAAGGTGGCCATGGAAGCCGCTATTGGTGCCTCTATTGGCGGCGTTCGCTCTTTTGCTGCCATGAAGATGGTTGGCCTCAATGTGGCTGCGGATCCGCTTTTTACCTTTGCTTATTTAGGGGTGAATGGCGGTATGGTGTTCGTATCGGCTGATGATCCGGGGATGCATTCTTCTCAGAACGAACAGGATAATCGTAATTATGCGAAATTTGCCAAGATTGCCATGATGGAACCTTCTGATTCGCAAGAAGCGAAAGATATGGTGGCTGAAGCTTATGAAGTCAGTGAACGTTACGGCACACCGGTAATGATTCGGATGACGACGCGTGTCTGTCATTCTAAGGGGTTAGTACAGACCGCGGACCGTCATAGCTTTTCGGCTGTACCTTATGTCAAACAGAGAGATAAAATGGATCCGGTGCCGGCCATTTCTAAAGTACGTCGTTATGTCGTTGAAGAACGGGAAGAAAAGCTGAAAGAATACAGCGAACAGACGGCACTGAACTTTGAGGAAATGAATGACACGAAAATCGGCATTATCACTTCGGGTGTTTCCTACAATTACTGTAAGGAAGTCTTTGGGGATAAAGCTTCGTATTTAAAGTTGGGCTTTACATACCCCTTACCGCTGCAAAAAATCCGTGCTTTTGCAGACAAGGTAGATGAGCTCTATGTCGTAGAAGAACTGGACTCCTTCATGGAAGACCAAATCCAAAAGGCAGGGATTGCTTGCCACGGGAGAGACGTTATTCCCGGCATCGATGAACTGAATCCGAACCGCATTGCAAAAGGAATTCTGGGAGAAAGTTATACGGGAGTTCTCGTCGAACCGGAGCTTATTGTCGACAGACCGCCGGCGCTTTGTGCCGGCTGCCCGCACCGCGGATTTTTCTATGAGCTGTCAAAACGAAAAGATACGGTTATGGTCGGCGATATTGGTTGCTATGCTTTAGGCGGATCGGAACCGCTTAATGCGAAGGACATGGCTCTGTGCATGGGAAGTGCTTTCTCTCTCGGCCATGGATTAGTGCGGGCTTTTTCTAAAAGCGGGCAGGCAAAGCGCGTAGTAGCGGTCATGGGCGATTCGACCTTCTTCCATACCGGTATCAATGCCCTTACGGAAGTGTCGTACAATAAGTCGAATACGATCTGCGTCATTCTTGATAACCGAATTACCGGTATGACAGGTCATCAGGAAAATCCGGGAACCGGATATACGATTAAAGGGGAACCGACGACAATCATCGATGTGGAACAAGTCGTTCAGGCTCTTGGCATCCACCATGTTCGTACGGTCAATCCGAACGATTTATCCGATATGAAATCGGCACTGGACTGGGCGTATTCTATTGAAGACGAACCGGTTGTTATCATTACTAAATGGCCCTGTATTTTGAAGAAGTTTTCTTCTGAAGATAAAAAGGAATTCAACTTGGACAAGGTACCTTGCGTTATCGATAAAGAAAAGTGTATCGGGTGCAAAAAATGTCTGACGACAGGATGTCCGGCTCTTCGCTTTAATTTGGAAGAGAAAAAATCGGAAATTGTTGAAGTCGACTGTGTCGGGTGCAAAGTTTGCATGCAGGTATGTCCGGTTAAAGCTATCAGCAGAAAGGGAGATCAATAATGAATGATGTAAAAAGTATCCTCCTTGTCGGTGTGGGAGGTCAAGGGACGATTCTGGCCAGTAAGATTCTTACAACAGGACTTATCGAAAACGGGTATGACGTGAAAATGAGTGAAGTACACGGCATGAGTCAGCGAGGCGGCAGTGTCAGCACCCAGGTTCGGTTTGGGAAAAAAGTATATTCACCGATTATCGGAGAAGGGACGGCAGATATCCTCGTTTCCTTTGAAGAAATGGAAGCGGCCCGTTATGCGAAGTTTTTGAAGCAGGACGGAAAAATGGTTGTAAATACGTATCGGATTCCGTCTATGCCGATTCTGTCAGGATCAAAAACATATCCGGAAAACATTATTGAAAAACTGGCTGAAAAAGTTTCGACGATGAGTCTCGATGCGACGAAAATTGCAGCCGATTTGGGAAATCCTAAGAGCGCCAATATCGTTCTTCTGGGAGCGCTGATTAAAGCGCTGGGAATGACCGATATTGATTGGAAGGACATCATTGCCCGAACGGTTAAACCGAATTTTGTGGAAATCAACAAGCAGGCCTTTGATGCCGGATTTGCTGCAATCTGATTTTTAGCAAGACAGGGGATATTAGAAGATGGACTAATATCTTTCTATGATAGCGTTACGGTGAATAGATTAGCTGAAGGCTCTGTATACAAGTAGGTCGTATGCAGAGCCTTTTTACGTTCACCAAGCATAATGGAGGAATGGATATGCTGATTTTTATGACCTTGTTTGGCGTGGGGTGTCTTTTAGGTTTGACCGGCGGTGGTGGGGCCGGTGTCGTCATCGCGGTGCTTACGGCCGTATTTAATGTGCCGATCCATCTGGCCATGGGGACCAGCCTCGGTGCCATGAGTTTTACTACCCTTTCTGGTGCCGTCAGTCATTTCCGTGAAGGGAATGTGAATCTCTATACCGGTATCGCCTTGGGGGTGTTTGGGGCCGTGGGAGCTTTTGCCGGAGCTAAATTTGCATCGTTGATTCCGGCTGCGACGCTTCACTACCTTACGGGGGGGATGCTTATTCTTTCCACAATCCTCATGTATCTGTGCCTGTATCAGCCGGGGATACCCCTTTTTTCTTATACCCCTACGGAAAAACTTGTTTCACCACTGCAGTTTTGGCTGATGGCTGCACCGGCAGGTTTTGCCCTCGGATGTCTCTCGGGAACTTTCGGTATTGGCGCCACTCCTTTTATTCAACTCGTCTTACTCATCCTGTACCGACTGCCTATTCTGATTGCAGTCGGTACGACTATGCTGGTGATTTTTCCAATCGCTGTTTTTGGAGGATTCGGATATCTTTTAGAAGGAAATCTGGATGCCATTCTCTTTCTCCAAGTCGTTGCCGGTCTTATGGCGGGGACTTATATTGGGGCCAGATTTACGAAACGGATACCGCATCGGATATTAAAGTTTGTCATGACGATCATCCCCGGTATCGGAGCCGTAGTCCTATTTATGGGGGGATAAAACATCGCTCTCTAGAAGGCGTTTTTCCGGAAGGCCGGGTATATTCACAGGCTCTCCTTCAGGCAGAACTGAGAAATTATAATCTCTCAGGCTGTTTGAAGGAGAGTATTTTTAATGAGTGAAAATCGAGCAGCCATAAATGATTGCAGCGATAGTTGGGCGTATTAACCCCAATGGAAGGGCAGGCCGGCGATTGTTTGGCCGTATAAAAGATATCATCGTAAATCGGTACCCAAAATAATGCGTATTATATTTTTTCAAGTGTATACTGGATGATTAACCGTTCACAGTACAGTGTCTTTGTATTTTTTTTCAGCATCCTAAAGCAGATGCGGCAAAGGTTTTCATGATTTATTGAAAGTGAAAATCTTATGTGTTTCGATGACTGCCGTTTCCGTAAATTGCGGAAATAAATCCGTCTATGATGTAAATACGGAAACTGTTATAATAAAGTGAACAATATTATGCATATATATCATAATATTACGGTATACACAGCGTTGCGGTATATACGATATTGCCGTATATATGCTGTTTCGGTATATACCGATACGAAACTTCCATACAAAAGGGGGAAATAGTTGTATGGACAAAAAGTCACGAAAGAAAAAAATTATAGAGCTTCTCATTACCCGTCCGGAAGGCATGACTGGGGAAGACATTGCCACGCAGATCGGCGTTTCTTCCCGTACTGTCCGATCGGATATGAAAAAGTTGCAGGAACGGTTGCAGTCCTTTAAAAGCGAAATCATTGCTGCCCCCAATAAAGGCTATCGATTGGAAGTGAAGGAACCGAGAGAAGTGCTTCTTCAACTTTCCGATGAATCTAAAACTCAGGTAGGAATGTTACAGTCTGTATCACAACAGAATTATATTATCGGTCGGTTTATCGTAGCGTGTATCGATGATGATTCGGTTACGCAGATGCATCTTTCTGAAGAGATGCATGTCGGTATTTCAACGATAAAAAAATACCTTGCCGAAACGTGGCTGAAACTAGAGGAATGGAACCTGACACTGGAACAGTACAAAACAGAAGGCTTGCGAATTGCCGGTGAAGAGGGAAATATCCGCAGTTTTATCGTCGATTATCTTCAAGAAGTAGAGAATCCCCTCGTTAAAGAACGGATTTTTTCACAGACGTCTGATGTACAGTATCAAGATATTTTGCTCAATATTTCTGAAGTTCGCAATCTGCCCTTTACCGATACGGCACAGCATAACCTTATCGTACAGGTTGCCTTATCTGTATTGCGGTCACAACGGGGCCATACCTTGGCTATTACGTCTAGTCTGGCTCAAAAACTGGAAGTTTCCTTTGAACACGATACGGCAAAGAAAATCGCCAACAGTATTAACGAAAAGCTGTCCATCGATTTGCCCTTTAGCGAGGTGTTTTATCTGACTCAGTGCCTCTTGACGGGGAAAAAGTTCCACGATGGTGAATCGGGATTGAATGATGATCACATCCGGCAATTGGTAGAAACTATACTGGACAGGGTCGATGAAAAGTTCGGTCTCGATTTTAGCGACGATTCGTACTTGAAAGAAGGGCTCATGCTGCATCTGCGCATTGCTATTGCCCGCGTCCAGTTCCACATGGCCATACGGAATGAACTGCTAGAAACGGTAAAGCATGACTATCCCGTGCCTTTCCAGATTTCCGTCTATGCCGCAAAGATTGTGAGCGATATCGAAGGTGTCCAGTTTAATGAAAATGAAATCGGTTATATTGCCCTCCATTTTGGGGCTGCCATGAGCCGGAACAGCATGATGGATCTTGATGAAGTAAAACGAGTGTATATCGTCTGCTCTGCAGGACTGGGTGTTTCGATGCTCTTAAAGGCCAAGGTTCGGGAACATTTCCGCAACAGCATACAAGTCGTCGATGTCCTGCCTGCATACAAGGTGACACAGGATATCATCGATGATGCCGACTTTATCTTTTCTACGGTACCCTTACCGATGGAATCGCCGAAAATCTTAAGCGTCAATCACATGCTGCAAAAAGAAGACATCGAAAAAATCCAACGCGTCGTTTTCCATCGCCAAGATGAAGTCGGCAGTGATGATTTGATGAAAGGCTTTTTCCATGGTGATTCCTTCTTTCTTAATAAGGATTTTAAAACACGGGAAGAATGCTTGGAATTTCTCACGGATCAAGCCGTTCAAGGCGGCTATATGGATGAACAGAGCAAGCAATCCGTCTTTGAACGGGAACAACTTAGCTCGACAGCCGTCGGTAACTTGGCTGCCTTGCCTCATGCCATGGATACGGAACATGTCAAATCCAATATTTCCGTGCTGACCTTGCAAAAGCCCATTCCTTGGGGGGACATGCAGGTGCAGATCGTCTTTTTGTTGACTATTGAACAAGAAAAATCGGCACTGTGGGAAAAGGTATTCTTGCGGTTATATAATTTCATCAAAGACGGCAATGGTGCCGAGCAAATGCGGAAAATCCGGGATTTTGAACAATTTATGAGCCTCTTTGCCGAGGTGATACCATAAGGATCACGAAGTTCCTGCTACAGGGCTGCGTCCTATATAAATTATAATATTTGAAAACGTAAGGAGATGTTACTATGAATGCGAAAAAAACTGTTTTAATTGCCTGTGGCACCGGCATTGCCACTTCTACGGTTGTCAGCACGGTTGTACAGAAAATTGCCAATGAAAACGATTTGAACGTGGATATTATCCAGTGCAAGATGATGGAAGTTCCGGGCTATGCAGACCGGGCCGACCTCTTGATTACGACGACGGTCGTCGATAAGGATCAATATAAGTTCCCCGTCATCGGTGGTCGCCCTTTCCTTACGGGAATCGGAAAAGACAAGGTAATTGCGGAAATTGTAGAAGTCCTCAAAGCATAATTTTATAGCGAAATACTTTTTGAAAAGAGAGATGGTGTTAAAACCGTCTCTCTTTTTTATTTTTCCAGGAAGGTATTACTTGTAAGAATTTTCCGCAATTCGATTTAGGAAATAAATCGGCCCATAAAGAATGAAAAATTTCCGCATGCGTGGAAGTAACTATAACTATGAGGGAAAGTTCTCGCTTGGTATACTGTAGTCAGCTCAAGAGAAAGACACAAAACAGAACCATAAAAATTATCACATAAAGAAAAGAGGATGCATATGGATAGTACAATACAGCAGGAGCTCGTTCTCCTCAATGTAGAAGCCAAAGACAAATTTGATTTATTAGAACAGTTAGCATGTCATTTGCAAAAGCTGGGGTATGTCAAGGATAGTTATAAAGACGCTGTCATTGCCCGGGAAAAAGTCTTTGCTACCGGCCTGCCGACTGTCGCAGGAGGGGTAGCGATTCCCCATACGGATGCCGAACACGTAAATGAACCGGCTATCTGTTTCGCGCGTTTAACGAAGCCCGTCGACTTTGTCATCATGGGTGACGATGAAGAAACGGTTTCCGTCGATCTCGTTGTCATGTTAGCTATGAAAGAGCCGCACGCACAAATCGATCTCCTGCAGAACCTCATGGGGGTTTTCCAAGATGAAGATGCGTTGACCTATCTGAAAACGCAAAATGATAAACAGAGCATCGTAAACTTCATAAAAGAACGTGTCTTTAACAACTCAGCAGAATAATAGTGTATAAGGAGGAACTTATCATGAATACGAAAAAAACAGTTTTAATTGCTTGCGGTACCGGTATTGCTACCTCTACGGTGGTCAACAGCGCCGTACAGAAAATTGCTAAGGAACACAACTTAGACATCAATATGATTCAGTGCAAAATGATGGAAGTACCCGGCTATGCCGATCGGGCTGATCTTTTGATCACGACGACCGTCGTCGATAAGGACCAGTATAAATTCCCCGTCATCGATGGCCGCCCCTTCCTTACGGGAATTGGAAAAGACAAAGCCATTGCAAAAATTATCGAAGAATTAAAAAGTTAATAGAGGTGTCTTATAAAGGAGGTTTCATAAAATGGAACAATTAACACCCATGGTACAAGCATTCTTAGCTCTTGGGCCTACCGTTATTTTACCAGTATTCATTTTCTTCATCGGCTTACTGTTCCGTGTTAAACCGGCAGAATCCTTCCGCTCCGGCCTGACTATCGGCGTCGGTTTTGTAGGAATCAACTTAGTTGTCGCCTTGTTAGTTGATAACTTGGGACCGGCAGCACAGGCTATGGTTGCCAATTTCGGCATCCAGCTGACGGCTATCGATGTCGGTTGGCCGGGATCGGCAAGTATTGCTTGGGCATCGCCGATCGCCGCGGCGATTCTCCCAATCGGCTTGTTAGTAAACTTCGTCATGCTCGTCACCAAGACGACGAAGACGATGGACGTCGATATTTGGAACTACTGGCACTTCACTTTCTGCGGTGCTTGCGTTTATGCCTTGTCGAACAGCTTCATCATGGCTATCCTTGCCGCTGTTCTCTTCGAAATCGCCATCTTGAAAATTGCTGACTGGACGGCACCGTATATGGAAACATACTTCGGTCTCGAAGGGATTTCCGTTCCGACCGGTTCGGCAGCTTCCTATGCAACTATTGGCGTTCCGCTTATCTGGCTTATCCAGAAGATTCCTTTCATCAAAGACCTCAAAGCGGACCCGGCTTCTATTCAGAAACGCTTCGGTATCTTCGGCGAACCGATTTTCATGGGCTTGTTCTTAGGTATCATCATCGGTGCGCTTGCCGGCTATAATCCCGGTAAAATCATCCAGGTCGGCATGGCTATGGCCGGCGTCATGGTTCTCATGCCGCGTATGGTTAAGCTTCTCATGGAAGGCTTGATTCCCATCTCGGAAGGGGCTCGTGAATTTTTACAGAAACGCTTTGGCGAAGACTCGGAAAATGCTAAGATTTACATCGGTCTCGACGCAGCGGTTACGACCGGCCATCCTGCTGTTATCGCAACGGCCCTGATTCTCGTCCCGCTTACCTTGTTAATGGCGGTCATCCTTCCCGGCAACATCGTACTGCCCTTTGGCGACTTGGCGACCATTCCCTTCTTCGTTGCGATGATCGTAGCTGCCGCCCGCGGCAACATCATTCACTCCGTCATCGCCGGCGTCGTTGTTATCAGCATATCCTTACTCATTGCTTCGTTTATGGCTGAATTCCAGACGTCCATGGGCCTCATGGCACAGTTTAAGATGCCTGACGGCGCCGCTCTCATTTCTTCCATTGACCAGGCAGGCAACTTCGTCAACTTCATCATCTTCCAGATCTTTGCATTGTTTGCATAATTATATGCCCGTGCAGGGCGTAAAACCGCCCTGCATCTATTTTTTTGACTATTTTTAAGATATTTTCCACTGAAATTAGAATTTAAATTCATAAAAGTGTATTTTTATAGGAGGTAGTTATCATGAAAGCACTCGTTAAGATGCAAGAAGGCGCAGGTAATTGGGCTGTTATCGATAAACCGGAACCGAATCCCGGCGAAGGCCAGGTAAAAATTAAGGTAGAATATATCGGCATTTGCGGCAGTGATATTCACACGTATGAAGGTCACTACAACGTCAACGCCAAAGGCCTCACTATCGGTCACGAATTTGCCGGCGTCGTTGCAGAAGTAGGCCCCGGCGTGACCAACGTCAAGGTAGGCGACCGCGTTACCAGTGAAACGACCTTTGAAGTCTGCGGAACCTGCGAATATTGCCAGGCTGGCGAATACAACCTTTGTTCTCACCGCAAAGGCCTTGGGACACAGCAGGACGGTGCCATGGCACAGTATATCCTGGCCCGTGCCCAGAGCTGCCACATCCTGCCGGAAAATGTAACCACTCGTCAGGCCTCGATTACGGAAGCTGCCTGCTGCGCTTACCATGGCGTACATAAAGCCGATATAAAACCGGGAGATATCGTCCTCGTCCTGGGTCCCGGGCCGATCGGTCTCTTGACGGCACAAGTCGTCATGGCCCGCGGCGGCCGTGTCATCATGACCGGCCTCACTTCGGATATGGGCCGTTTGAAGATTGCCAAGGAAAAATTTGGTGTAGAATACATCGTCGATGTACAGAAAGATGACGTCAAAGCTCTTGTCAATGAACTGACCAACGGTTATGGCGCTGATGTCTGCTATGACTGCACCGGTGCCGTTCCCTCCATGCAGTCCGGCATGGATTTGCTCCGTAAGAAAGGGCAGTACGTACAGATTGGCTTATTTGCCAAAGACGAAGTACCCGTAGACTTCTCCAAGATCATTCAAAAAGAATTGGTCGTATACGGAAGCCGCAGCCAGAATACGCACGATTGGGAACCGACGCTGCAGCTCATGAGCGAAGGCAAAATCAACGCTGATAAGATGATTACCCATGAAGTAGGTATCGACGAATGGGATAAAGCCTATCAAATGCTGAAGAGCGGCGAAGCCACAAAAATCGTCATGCATCCGATTGGCTAATAGAAAAAAGTAGTCGTAGACACGCCGGTCTGGGCCGGCGTGTTATGACGTAATATCCCATTCAGGAGGTTTTCGTATGAACATAGATTGCAGTACCGTGAAAATGGAAACGGAAAAACGCGCTTGTCAGTTGCGCCGCAACATCGTGCGCATGCTGACCGAGGCCGGATCCGGTCATCCCGGCGGATCCCTTTCCATCATCGATATTTTGAACGTCCTCTATTTTGAAACGATGCATGTCGATCCGGCACAGCCGAAAATGGCGGACCGCGACCGCTTCGTCCTCTCCAAGGGCCATGCTGCACCGGCGTTGTATGCAGCGCTCCAGGCACGCGGCTATTTTGCCGAAGAAGAGCTCTGGAAGCTTCGTAAGACCGGCGCCATGCTGCAGGGCCACCCGGATATGAAAAAGGTTCCTGGTGTCGACATGTCAACAGGATCGCTGGGGCAAGGCCTTTCTGCAGCTAACGGAATGGCACTGGCAGCAAAACTGGATAAGGCCCCATGGCAGGTCTATGTCATTGCCGGCGACGGTGAAATCCAGGAAGGTCAGATTTGGGAAGCTGCCATGAGCGCAGCCCATTATCATCTCGACAACGTCATGCTTTTCGTCGACTGCAACGGACTTCAGATCGATGGTACCAACGACGAAGTCATGACCGTCAATCCTGTCAGTGATAAATTTAAGGCCTTTGGCTGGAATGTCATCGAAATCAACGGCCATGATTACGAAGCAATCCGCGGCGCTATTGCTGCCGGCAAGAGCATTAAAGATAAGCCGACGGCTGTCATCAGCCACAGCGTCAAAGGCAAAGGCGTGTCCTTCATGGAAAATCAAGTAGGATGGCACGGCAAGGCTCCATCACCGGAACAGTGCGCCCAGGCACTGAAAGAACTGGGAGAAGGAGGCGAAGCGTAATGGCTATGGCAACTCGGGCAGCCTATGGTAAGCTGCTGGAAACTGAATTATATAAAAATCCCCGCGTCGTCGTATTGGATGCCGACTTAGGGAATGCGACGAAATCCGTTTCGTTTAAGAAGGCAGCTCCAGAACGTTACTTCAATATGGGTATTTCTGAAGCCGATATGATGGGGACGGCAGCAGGTCTGGCGACAGCCGGCAAGATTCCCATTGCCAGTACCTTTGCTATCTTTGCAACGGGCCGTGCCTTTGAACAGATCCGCAATTCTATTTGCTATCCTAAGTTAAATGTCAAGATTGCTGCAACCCATGCCGGTCTTACCGTCGGTGAAGACGGCGGCAGCCATCAGGCTATTGAAGACCTTTCTCTCATGCGCAGCCTGCCCAATATGACCGTCATCAACCCGGCTGACGCTAAAGAAGCGCAGGAAGCGTTGAAAGCGGCTGTCGACTATGAAGGTCCTGTCTATATCCGCCTCGGCCGCGCCGAAGTGCCTGATATCCACGATGATTCCTATCAATTCCAGTGGGGGAAAGGCGAAATTTTACGTGAAGGCAGTGACGTCGGCATCATCGCGACGGGCATCATGGCTGCTAAAGCGCTGGAAGCTGCAGATGCATTGGAAGCCAAGGGAATCCATGCCCGGGTCATCAACATCCATACGCTGAAACCCTTGGATGAAGAACTCGTCATAGAAACGGCTAAGATGACAGGCCATATCGTTACCTGCGAAGAACACAGCGTCATCGGTGGACTGGGATCGGCTGTCAGTGAAGTATTAGTACGCCATTGCCCGGTCAAGCAGGACTTTATCGGCGTTAACGATTGCTTTGGCCAGTCCGGCAAGCCGGCAGAATTATTAGAAAAATATGGCCTTACAGCAGCGGCCATCGTAAAAGCGGCTGAAACGAAATAAGTTAATACTACGTATGTGATTAGGAGGCAGATAGCGGTGAAACTCATCATTGGCAGCGACCATGGCGGTTTTGAATTAAAAAAATCAATCACAGAATATTTAGATAAAGAAGGCATTGCCTATACCGATGCAGGTACCCACACGTCGGAACGGTGCGACTATCCGGTCATTGCAAAAAAAGTAGCCGAAGCCGTAGCCGCCGGTGAATACGATAGAGGCATTCTCCTTTGCGGAACGGGCATCGGCATCGGTATTGCAGCCAACAAGGTTCATGGAATCCGGGCGGCTCTTTGCCACGACATGTTTTCTGCAGAATACTGCCGGCGCCACAACGATGCCAACATTCTCACCATGGGCGGCCGTGTCATCGGTCCGGGAATGGCCATCGAAATCGTCCGTCTTTTCCTCACGACCGGCTTCGACGGCGGCCGTCATGCAGAACGGCTCAATATGGTTAAGGAAATGGATACGTAAAGGATCTGACGACAGTGATTAATAAAATTGGAGTATTAACAAGCGGCGGCGATTCTCCCAGCATGAATGCTGCCATCCGCAGCGTGACTCGGTATGCCATCTATAAGGGCCTGACGGTGGAAGGTATACAGCGTGGCTATGAAGGATTGATCCACGGCGAAAGCTTGGCTTTGAATCGTCGCTCTGTAGGCGGTATCATCCATCGCGGCGGTACGCATTTACGGACGTCTCGTTCTGAAGAATTCATGACCCGAGAAGGGCGGCTGAAAGGCTATAACTGGCTCGTGCAGAATCACATTGATGCCCTTGTCGTCATCGGCGGCAACGGCTCCATGAAAGGCGCTGAAAAGCTGAGTGAAATGGGGCTGCCGACGGTTACGATTCCCGGAACTATCGATAACGATATGGCAGGAACGCAATATACCTTGGGCTACGATACGGCTGTCAACACCGTATTAGAGGCAGTGAACCGAATCCGGGATACGGCTGTTTCTCATGACCGCGTGGCCATCATCGAAGTCATGGGGCGCCATGCAGGCTTCATCGCCTTAGAATCGGGACTGTCCTGTGGGGCTGAAATCGTCTTGATACCGGAAAAGAAGATGTCCATGGAAGAAGTGTCCCACCATCTGGAAGCATCTCATAAGCAGTGGAAAAAGAACAGCATCATCATTACGGCGGAAGGCGCTGTGAGCGGAGCCGAGGTCCTTCAGTACATGAAGGCACATCATCCGGAAATGAATCCCAGTCTGACCGTTTTGGGCTATCTCCAACGCGGAGGCGCACCGAGTGCCCGAGATGCGAAGATGGCCAGCCTCTTTGGACAGAAGGCTGTAGAATATCTGCTGTCTGGCGGTACGGGGGCCGTCGTCGGTCTTATCCACGACAACATCGTTGCCACGCCTTATGAGGAAGCTGACCAATTTCAATTCGGTATCGATGAAAACGAATATGAATTGGTCCATGCACTGGGAATGTAATAGGAAGGTTTACTAAGAAGGGGCCCTTCTTTTAAGGCAAACCTCTCAAAGTAACGAACAAGAGGAGCCTTGTTGTATAGGTCTCCTCTTCTTTTTATGTATCCCTTGGAGGAGGTAATTTCGTATGATTACGTTAATGGGGAAAAGCGTCTTTCGCGGTATCACCATTGGACCGCTGGCACTTTTTCATCGAAACACGATATCTACAGCTGTCCATGAAATAGAAAGTGTTGAAGACGAAGTCAAACGCTTTCATGGAGCTAGAGAAAAGGCTGTGGAACAACTGCGCATGCTCTATGACAAGGCCGTTCAAAAGGTAGGCGAAGAGCAGGCTGCCGTCTTTGAGGTCCATCAAATGATGCTGGAAGATGACGACTATATCGAATCCATTGAAGGATTGATTCAGGATAAAAATATGAATGCCGAAGCTGCGGTAGAACAGACGGCCCAGTTGTTTGCCGAAATGTTCCGCTCTATGGAGGATGCCTACATGCAGGGCCGTGCGGCCGATGTCCTCGATATTTCCCGTCGCGTACAGATGGAATTGTGCGGCGGTCAGGGCGTCGATTTCAGTAAGTATGGTGAAGTCATTATTGCAGCCGATGACCTCGTACCGAGCGAAACGCTCCAGCTCGATACGGATAAGCTTATTGGCTTCGTCACCTCCGGCGGAAGCACGAGCTCGCATACGGCTATCCTGGCCCGTACACTGGGTATTGCTTCTGTCGTAGGCACGGGAACACAGCTTCATCAGGACGTAGACGGAATGTTGGCAATCATCGACGGGACTACGGGCATGGTTTATATCGATCCCGATGACGACACCCTGGAAAAGATGAAGGCCAAGAAGGCTGAAGAAGACGAATGGCATGCTAAATTAGAACAAGTACGGGGACTTGAATCGGTGACCCTTGATGGCAAAAAAATCAATGTCTTTGCCAATATCGGCAATACGGAAAACCTGCCGCAAGTGCTCCAAAATGATGCGGAAGGCATCGGACTGTTCCGCAGCGAATTTCTCTATCTCGGCCGCAAGGATTATCCGACGGAAGAAGAACAATTCGAAGCCTACAAAAAGACAGCCCAGGCCTTGGAGGGCAAAACGGTTGTCATCCGGACGCTCGATATTGGCGCTGATAAAAAAGTGGATTATTTTAACTTGGCGCCGGAAGAAAACCCGGCCATGGGTATGCGGGCCATCCGCATCTGTCTGACACGGCCTAATCTCTTTAAAACTCAGCTCCGAGCCCTCTGCCGGGCGTCCGCCTTCGGAAAAATTGCCATCATGTTCCCGATGATTATTTCCGTTTGGGAAGTACAGCAGTGCAAAAAGATTTTGGATGAAGTCCGCCAGGAATTGGATGCTAAAGGCATTGCCTACGATAAGGATATGGAAGTCGGCATCATGGTCGAAACGCCGGCGGCAGCGGTCATGAGTGACGAGCTGGCAAAGGAAGTCGATTTCTTCAGCATCGGCTCCAATGACCTGACTCAGTACACACTGGCTATCGACCGTCAGCAGACGACACTCGATTCCTTCTTTGATGCCCATCATCCGGCGGTACTGCGTCTCATTGAACAGACCATTCAAAACGGCCATAAGGCTGGTATCTGGGTTGGTATCTGCGGTGAATTAGGCGCAGATCTTACCTTGACCGAACTGTTTCTTCGCATGGGTGTCGATGAGCTTTCTGTAAGTCCATCGGCTGTGCTGGGCCTGCGTGAAAAAATACGTTCCCTTGATTTGACAAAATAAATTGTCCATTGTACAGTAAGGAAGAGTCTGTACAACGTGAGATTACTCATTGTATACAGGCTCTTCGTAATTTCGATGCCCCAGGGTATCGTGGCTGAGGAGGATATATGGATAGACGAAAGCTGTTTGTGTTTGACCTGGATGGAACTATGTTCGATACGGAAATTATTTCCTATCAGTGTTGGCGGGACGTATCGGCCCGTTACGGATTCCAAATGGGACGTGATGTATTTGATCTCATGTTGGGCCGTGACAACCTGCGCGTCCGCTCTACCTGTGAAAATGCCTTTGGGCCGACTTATCCCTATGACCGGGTGTGCAAGGAGAAGATAGAACTGCAGCTGGAGTACTACCGCACCCATGATATTCCTATGAAACCGGGATTACTCCATATTTTGGAATACGCGAAAGAACAGGGCATCCTCTGTGCTGTTGCCTCGTCGTCACCGCGGAAACTCATTGAGTATCTGCTGAAAAAGACAGCTATCGATTCCTTCTTCACCGTCGTCCAAAGCGGAGAAGAAGCAGCCCATGGAAAACCGGAACCCGATATCTTTCTCATGGCTTGTGACAAGGCCGGCATTGCACCGGAAGATGCCCTGGTTCTGGAAGATTCAGAAAGCGGCATCCTGGCAGCTCATGCCGCAGGAATCCCGTCCGTATGGATCCCGGACCTTGTGACGATTCCCGAAGAGGTGCAGCAGTTGGCTTGGCAATGCTGCCAACGGTTGGATGAAGTACCGGCCCGGCTGGAACAAAACTATGGTAAGACGCATATGAACGGCTAAAAATGATGTACCCCAAAAAGTTAGACATAACCACTGCAGCAAACAGGCTGCGGTGGTTTTTCTATGCAGCGGCATGGCTAAGTACGTAGGTTGCCGGACTGAATCCGCCGTGTGTTTCCTCGGGTGCTTACGTATCGGTTGAGCTGCATGAAGCTTAGCCTTAAAAGGGCATATACTATAAAAATCCCCCTAAACTTTGGATTTTTTGTCCAATGTCAGGGGGATAATCTGTTGCCTTAAAGGGACAGGGACAGATTCAATGTTTTCTTAACTGTGCAGATTCTTCCAAGCCTTCGGTACGGGGATAAGGAAGGCGAAGATGGAGCCGATGATGGCGCAGATCCAGAGGATTTGAAGGGCCGTTGTCAGGCCCCATTGGTCAGCACCCCAGCCGACGAGGGGCGAGACGAGGCCGCCGATGGTCGTCGTGAGTCCCAGGGTGACGCCGGAGGCAAAGCCGACGTTTTTTCCAAGGTAGGTCTGTCCTAAGACGACGATAGGACTGTAGGCGGCAAAGAGGGAAAAGGCGACGGGCAGGAGCAGCAAGGTCGCTGTGACGATGTTAGTGCTGTTGACAAAGAAGAAGGTCGACGGGATCATGAGCAGCATGGCTCCGCGGAGGACGCGGATGAAGCCGAAGCGGTCGGCCAGGATGCCGCCGAGGAAGGTGATGACGACGCCCATGGAGAAGAGAATCGATAAGGCGAGACTCCCTGTCGTCGGGGCGGCGTGGAGGACGTTGATCCAAAAGAGGGGAATGAAGGCGTTGCAGAGTGTGAAGCCGATGGAACGGACGAAGATGATGACCGACAGACGGCTGAAGGCACCCCATTCGTTTTCCTTGACTTCGCCGGGATGGGCTTTTTGTTCTGCTTTTTTGGATTCCTGTACGAGGGATAGGATGTGGGGCATACGGTTGTAGATAATGAGGGCCAGGATGGTGTTGACGACGCCGAAGATGGCAAGACCGCGGATGTCAAAGGCATAGGCACAGGCACCGGCGACGATCGGTCCTACGGCAAAGCCGGCATTGCCGCCGACGGAAAAGGATCCTAAGGCCTTGCCTTTTTGATCGCCGGCGATGTTGTTGACCATGCGGGCTGCTTCGGGATGATAGATGGAGGAGCCGAAGCCGCTGAACATGGAGAAGAGGAAGATGAGCCAGTAGTTTTGCGTAAAACCGAGAAGGGTCAGGCAGATCCCGCAGAGGATGGGACCTAAGGGGACGAACCAGGGTTTTGAAATCTTATCGGAATAATATCCGAAGATCGGCTGCGACACCGAGGATAAGAGCATGTTGGCAAAAATGAGGGTCGCGCCGTCTTGGTAACTGAGGTTACAGGTCGTGATGAAGTAGGGCAGGAGGGCCGGGATGGCGCCTTGTGCCCAGTCGACGGAAAAATGGCCCATGGCAAAGAGATAGACATAGGGACTTTGTTTTTTCATGAAGGTCTTCCTTTCGTTTTTTTATCGTTATTATTATAACACAAGATTGTTTTCTTTTTTTTGGCGATATATAATAGAATATATTTATTGCTAAAGGAGTTGTGTGAGTATGGCATCAAAAGAAATGTACGCCCTCGGTTCTCAGGCTTCGGTCATCCGAGACCTCTTTGCCTATGGCCAGGAACAGGCAGCCGTCGTCGGCAAGGAAAACGTCTTTGACTTCAGTATCGGAAATCCCACCGTTCCGGCTCCGTCCTGTGTCCGTGAAGCGATTGAAGATATATTGCGCGAACGCGAATCGGCAGCTATCCACGGCTATACGGCGGCAGCCGGCGACGCTCCCGTTCGTCAGGGCTTGGCTGATTTTATGCATAAGACCTACGGTGCCGATGTACGGGCCGACAATTTCTATATGACCTGCGGGGCTGCGGCTTCTTTGGTCATCAGTCTCAAGGCCATCGTCGAAGACCCTTCTGATGAAGTCATCTTGGTGGCTCCGTTCTTCCCGGAATACACGGTTTTCGTGCAGAATGCCGGTGCCAAATCGGTCATCCTGCCGCCTGATACGGAGCATTTCCAGATTTCTCTCGATGCCATGGAACAGGCCATTACGCCGCACACGCGGGCGGTCATCATCAATTCGCCAAACAACCCGTCCGGTGTCGTCTATTCGGCCGAAACGTATGAAAAGTTGGCGGCCCTCCTTGAACGAAAATCGAAGGAAATCGGCCATCCCATTTATCTTATTTCCGATGAACCGTACCGTGAAATCATTTACGACGGCCTTCCAATCTTGTATGTTCCGAAATTTTACCGCGACACGATCATCTGCTATTCCTACAGCAAGTCCCTCAGCCTGCCCGGCGAACGTATCGGCTATATCCTCGTTCCCGACTGTGTCACCGGGGCTAAAGAGGTCTATACGGCAGTCTGCGGTGCCGGCCGCTTCATGGGCTTTGTCTGCGCACCCCATCTGTTCCAGGACGTCATCTTGAAGTGCATGGGCCAGACCAGCGACGTCAATGTCTATGATCAGAACCGGAAACTCTTATATAATGGTTTAAAAGAAATGGGTTATGACTGCGTCTATCCCAGCGGCGCCTTCTATCTCTTCGTCAAGTCGCCGGAACCGGATGCCAAGGCCTTTTCCGATAAGGCTAAGAAGCTCAATCTCCTCATCGTACCGGCCGACAGCTTCGGCTGCCCGGGCTACGTCCGCATTTCTTACTGCGTCGATCCCGATATGATTCGGCGTTCTTTTGCAGCCTTTGAAAAATTGATGGCCCAGTATCGGTAAAGGGCTCTGTTATCTAAAGGGAAAGAGGCTTTTCACTAAATAGGATAAATAAAATGTAAAGGATTTGGAATAATTTTCTTGACACGTTCTGTATCTGTGGTATACTAAACAAGTCGTTAGGAAATGGGCCTATAGCTCAGCTGGTTAGAGCGCACGCCTGATAAGCGTGAGGTCGGTGGTTCGAGTCCACCTAGGCCCACCATTTCTTTATGACGGACAATTGGGACGGCAAGGTATCCCATACATGGGCCTATAGCTCAGCTGGTTAGAGCGCACGCCTGATAAGCGTGAGGTCGGTGGTTCGAGTCCACCTAGGCCCACCACACAGACCATCGTTTGGAATTATTCCGGAACGATGGTTTTTTTTGAATCATGGGAAGGAGGGACTTCATGACTGAATGTGAACGGCAGCTCCAGGAAATGGCCTTGTCCATTCAGGAGGCAAGGCGGGAAGCCGGCTGTGAGATACAAAAAGCCGTGCCGGAACCGTCAATGGATGCCATCCCTAACCTTGGCGGCGAAGCGAGGTCCGGTGACTGCCTGGTCAGTATGCTGGCCAGCGGCAGTAAGGGCAATGCGGCTTATATTCGCTGCGGAAGGACAAATATCCTCATCGATGCCGGTATCAGCTGCCGCCGTATTGAGAAAGGTCTCAAGCGTTACGGATGCGCTCTCAGCGACCTCGATGCTGTATTTATTACGCATGAACACTCGGACCACGTCAATGGTATCACGACTCTTTTAAAGCGAACCGATATGCCGGTCTATACGACGGCTGAAACGTGGCAGGCCATGGGACGGAAGACCGATGGCTTTGACCATCGCTTCGTTCGCCTGACGCGGCGTGTGGCTTTGAAAGATATAGAGGTGATGCCCTTTGCCATCTCTCACGATGCGGCCCGTCCCGTCGGCTACAGCCTTCGCCACGGCGATGCCAAGATTACCCTGGCGACGGACTTGGGCTACGTCAGCCCCGATGTGGCAGCGGCTGCGGCTTATGCCGATATCCTGGTGTTAGAATCCAATCACGATGAAGAGATGGTCCGAAATGGTCCTTATCCCTATGCCCTTCAGCAGCGGATACTCGGACGCTGGGGCCACCTGTCCAATAAGACGGCGGCGTCCTTTTTGGCGTCTCTTCCGACGAAGGGCCTCATGCGGGTCCTCTTGGCTCACCGCAGTGAGAAGAATAACACCCCGTCTCTGGCTCTCCATACGATGCGCACGGTGCTCGCTCAGTCCGGCCGCGTCGTGGGTCAAGATATTTTATTGCGGCTGGCCTGCCAAGACGGCAGCGTCCGCTTTCAGGAAAGGAGTAGTGACTAAGTATGCAGCACAAACGTATCATTACGGCCATCGTTGCCGTAATTCTCATCGCCGGCGGCGTCTTTGGGGGCTTTAAGCTTCGCGATACCTTTTTCTCCCCGAACGGGACCTATCAAGGGACGACGAACCAGCTTCAGGAACTGGAAAAGTCGGAATCCATTTCGAATGCCCGCAATACGGCTGTCGTTCAGGCGGCTAAGAAAGTAAGCCCGGCTGTTGTCGGCATTACGACCAAGGTCTATAACCGCGACATGTTCAACCGTAAAGTCCTCGTCGGCGAAGGCGTCGGCTCCGGCGTCATCTTCGATAAGGCCGGTTACATCGTTACCAATAATCACGTCGTCGGCACGGCTAAGACGGTCATCGTCTCCCTGGCTGACGGACAGAGCACGGAAGGTACCGTCGTCGGCCGCGATGCCAAGACGGACTTAGCCGTCGTAAAAATCAACATGGATAACCTGCCTGTTGCTGAATTTGGCGACAGCGACTCTCTTCAGGTCGGTGAACCGGCCATTGCCATCGGCAACCCCTTGGGTCTTGAATTCCAGGGAACGGTTACGGTCGGCGTCATCAGCTCCCTCAACCGGACCATCGGTGCGGAAGGGCAGAGCATGAAGCTCATCCAGACTGACGCAGCCATTAACCCCGGCAACTCCGGCGGCGCCTTAGTCGATGCTGACGGCAAGGTCATCGGTATCAACAGTGCCAAGATTTCTCAGGAAGGCGTCGAAGGCCTGGGCTTTGCTATCCCGATTAATGCGGCTCGCCCGATCTTACAGGACCTCATCACCAACGGCAAAGTTGTCCGCCCGTACCTCGGTCTCTACGGCCTTGACCAGCAGATGGCAGCTCGCTTCGGCATGCAGCTTAATGCTCAGGGCATCTACGTCTACCGCGTCGTTCCCGGTGGTCCTCTCGATCAGGCCGGACTCCAGCACGGTGACGTCATCGTTAAGTTGGACGGCACGGACGTGAAGGACTTTGCATCCCTCCAGAGCGTCATGGATAAGCATAAAGTCGGCGATTCCGTCACGGTTGACTACACGCGGAACGGCATGAACCGCGAAGCCACTATCGTTCTCCAGGAAAGCCCGCAGACCGATTCGGCTGACGACGATGTGAGCGGCAACTGATGAAGTACCATCTCATTACCATCGGAAAAATCAAGGAGAAGTACCTTACGGCCGGCATCGATGAATTCTTGAAGCGCCTCCGTCCTTACGGCGACGTCACGGTGACGGTTCTCCCTGAAGAAAAGATGCCTGACAACCCGTCGCCGGCCCAAAAGGCACAGGTCCTCGACAAAGAAGGAGAAAAGATGCTGCGCCACGTTCATGAAGGATCGCACCTCATGGCCCTCGACGTCGGCGGAAAACTCGTTTCGTCAGAAGAACTGGCAGAATCCTTCTCGGACCTCGCCCTTTACGGCTGCAGTGAAATTTCCTTCATCATCGGCGGTCCCTTCGGCCTCAGCGACATCGTCCGCAGAAAAGCCGACAAATGCATCTCCTTTGGACGCATCACCTTGACCCATCAGATGATACGCTTGATCTTGGTCGAACAAATCTACCGGGCCATCAAGATTTCCCGGCACGAACCGTATCATTTGTAAAAGAGCTATGAAAGCAGACATCCCTCACTACCGTTTGGGTAGTGAGGGATGTTTTTGCGTTAAAAATCTTTTTGAAAAGTATTGGATTCGAATCTATTCCTTTTTAGAAGAGAAGACATATTTATCTGCTCGTAATATGCCTCTCATTTCTCCACGTATTTCTGCTCTATCTACTTCATCTAGTTGAGTGTAGAGAAAGAGTATCTCAAGCTCTTCTGTGGAAATCTGACGTACAGGAGATGGAGTGACATCACTACTCGTCTCGTTGCTGCTTGAAACATCAAATGATAGGGGAGAATTGTCCATGAAATATAATAAGGGTACTTTTAATTTCATAGCATATTCTTGAACCGTCGTAATTTTAGGTATCCGTTGATTTGTTTCATATCGACTAATTACTTGTTTTGAGGTTCCTAAAAACGTTGCCAGTTCCTCTTGCGACATATTATTTTTTTTTGCGGATTTCTTTTAGTTTAGTTCCGAATTGTTCTTCCATAGCCCGCTCCTTTTTCATTAATTAAATCATGAACAGTATGTAATGTCAACTAAATGGAGACTTAATGAAATGATAAATAAGGTAATTTTCGATAAAATGGGAACTTTATTATCTCTTTAGTCACCATATGGATGATTAAAAGGGACGGTGGAAGAGACATTGAGACAATAATTATTGTGAAGACGAAGTCAGCTATTTGGAGGATGCCTTTAAGAATCGACGTTATTAGCTAAATCAGTTGTTCTTAAAAAAATTTTACAAATAAAAAATACGATGAATAACAGTTTGATATTTTCAAACTATATATCCATCGTATTAACGGGACATGTTTTCTATTTTGAGTTTTAACGTCAATTAGGTAATATTAAAAAAATACCCGAATCCCAGTAATTATGCGGGGTTCGGGCAAGTTTTCTTATGGTGGACCATCAGGGGATCGAACCCTGGACACCCTGATTAAGAGTCAGGTGCTCTGCCAGCTGAGCTAATGGTCCATGTTTGTTGTTGGTGTGCTGACCTCGTGAGCACATTTGTTATAATACACTAAATGTAAAATAATTGCAAGCTTTTTTTTTGTGAATTTTTCCAAAGAGGCCGAAAGCCGTGATAAATACGTCGAAGCCTTCCGCAATAGGGCATTTATTAAAACTTTCTGAGAAGGACCTCTCAGTTGGCAGGATAATTCTGTTTTACAGCGAAATATATAATTATCGGTTGTAATGTAAGATAAAAAATGGATTCGTGTTCATAAATACGTTTTGACATCGGAAGCGGCGTGAAACAGGGGGCTAAGGGCTATTTCCCAGTCTTCGTGTTCGACGGATGTCTGGCATTATTATAGATATATAAAGTGATGAAAGGATGAGCGTAATGGAAAGTTCAGATAGAAATTTAAAGTTATATGAGGAGGCTACGGAAAAACTCTGTGCCGGAGATTTTGACGAGGCTTTAAAATTATATGCCTTGTCTATGCACGATGAGGATGTCTATGGTTCGATGAAGGGATACAATGCCATGGGGATCACCTTTTACTTGAAAGGGGATGTTTCGATGGCTATCAAGTGCTATGCCGTCTGCAGTAGGTTTGCGGCCCTAAGTATTCCGGAGATTCTGCAGGATTATCAGGCCATGCGGAAAGGGGACACAGAGGCTAAAGACCGTTTACTGGCCCGGTGTTCCTATTTGGCAGCCGATTGGGGCTGGAGTGAGTCTAAGCTGCAAATGGATGAAAAGAGTCAGTCCCTGAATGAAAAGAATGAACAGCTGTATCGGGTTCTTTTGATGGGAGAACGGGAGGAAGACTCGCTCTCGAACAGCGAGAAGCTTCCATACAGCCAGTATCTGCTGGAGTGCCGGAAAATCGGCTATGACCTCATTTTTCATGATTTCCAAAACATGATCGATGATCGGGACGGCACGACTTCAGAAATGAAACAATGGGTCGCCGATATTTTTGATGTCGTTAAAAAGTTGGTCATGGCGGCCGATAAGGCTGAATAGAAAAGATTGTATGGCATAGCTGGTGGATTGTCTGTCTTGTATACCGGAGTAGGGCGTGTGTTCGTAAAAAATGTCGGTTGAACGAGCCTTTTTCAGGCCTGTTTAACCGGGAATGGAGCGACATATGGTGAAGGGCTGGAGTAAGGGTAAGAAGATGGAAATGGCCGAGAAGGCTGCGAAGACCGTGGCCGGTGTATCGGTGGGAGCGGCGCAGAGCGGAGTGGATTTATTCAAAAATACCCGCGGCGTCTTTTATCGTCAGAAAGATTTTGAAGCTTTGCTGACCGGCATTGAGCAGCAGGCTGTGTCCTATGCTAAGGTTCGAGAGGCGGTGGCAGCGGCTGAGTTATCGGTGGAAACGCGAAAAAACCTGTTCCTCGATTCGCTGGGGCTGGCCACGGGCAGTATCTTGAGCCGTCTTATCGGCTGGCATGTGCCTTCTGATGTACAGCAGGCCTATGAAATGGCGTATCCGCAAAAGGCGGCGGCCATGGATTTTAAGGAGGCCGTGAACGATCTCGATGAAGACCAATTGGATGGCTTTATTAGCGGCGTCAAGGGCAAACTCTTTGAAATCAAGTACACCGATTACCTCAATGACGGGAGGCTGCCGGCAGGGTACCATGCAGAAATGGCGCAGTCGGCGACCGAGCCCGGCTGGGATATTGCTATTCTGAATGCCGACGGCAATGTCGATGAGGTGCTGCAGCTAAAGGCGACGGAGTCTGCCGAATACATCGGTCATGCGCTGGAACGCTACCCTTACATCGATATCGTCTCGACAGAGGAAGTGTACAGCGAAGTGACCATGGGCGATATGGCTGAACACGTCATCAACAGCGGCATATCCAATGAGGAATTGACTCAGTACGTCCAGGATACGGTCATGGTTGGCGCCGATGTCGGTCATGAAAGTTTCCTGCCCTCCATCATTCCTTATGCCATCATCGCCTATTCGGTGGCTAAACAAAAAGATCTGTCTGAGTACAAGAAGGGGAAAGAATTTGGCCGCCGCTCGCTCCTTTCTTACGTCTGTCATGTATTGGGCGTGACCGTCGGTGCTTTTACCCATACGTGGTGGCTTATTCCCGTGACGTCTGTCGGCCTGCGCCTTGCCAATCGTCACGGTGCTAAAAAGTATGCCGCCTACCGGTCCTTAGCTCGCTATGCCAGGAATAATGACCGCGTCCTTCATCGGTATGCAAAAAAGCCGCGGTGGCGCAGTATACTGGAAGGTGTGCCGGTGTTTCGTCCGTAGGCTCTCCATGGAAAACAGAGTGTTTGAATTTTATACTGTAAATAACGATATTCAGGTACATGGCCGTTGCTCAGCTTTAATGTTTTGGCTGTCAGCATCGCGTACCTGAATTTTCTTATGGTTGCCCTTTTACAAATTCTTGATTTTGTCAATCGGGCGATTGTATAATAATAGTGGAAAATAATATCATTATGATTAATTCTTTTATATATGGTGACTTAAAGTAGTGTGAAAGTGAGCGATGTGCATGATTAGTTATAATGGCAAGGGCGGCATGAATACGCTGGCAGTCGGCCTCGATAAGAGGCTGTCGACGCTGCGTCAGCTGCCCCAGGATGACGTCGTCCTGATCCGGGCCTATACGGAGCAACACCCGGAACTTTTACAGTATACGTCTCTCCACGTATTTCACTGCCTGTCAGACGGGGAGCCGAAAACGTACTTCCTCATCGGTCTGGAGGGGAAACCGGTCCGTTATTCGACGTATGAAGATTTCCGCATGGCCCAGCGGCTGATGGCGGCGGCCATGAAAGAAGGCGTCCGCGAGCTGGCCATCATGGCCGATACGCTGGAAATGGATATGGCGTCTCTTCTCGACGGGCTCTTGTACCGAAATTATGAATTTACCCATTATAAGAGCGATAAACACAGCCGGACCGTCAGCAGCATCAATATCTTGTCGCGCAGCATGAGAGCTCAGGAATTCAATTCCATGTGCTATCGCTACACGTCGATGTATGAAGGCGTCTATGAAGCCCGCGACTTGATCAATATGCCGTCCAACGATTTGACGCCGAGGAAGTTTGCCGATATCGTGTCCGATACGCTGAAGGGCGATCACATCCTCATTGAATCGCTGAATAAATGGGCCTTGGAAAAACGGCACATGGGCGGTATCGTCGCCGTCGG
This sequence comes from Megasphaera sp. DISK 18, assembly GCF_001682955.1. Taxonomy (NCBI): domain Bacteria; kingdom Bacillati; phylum Bacillota; class Negativicutes; order Veillonellales; family Veillonellaceae; genus Megasphaera; species Megasphaera sp. DISK 18. The sequence goes on along the minus strand of NZ_LUGJ01000023.1, from coordinate 16,956 downwards.
CAAGGGCAGCATGAATCCGCCCCAGCTGGTATCCATTGCCTATCAGGGCGATCCTAACAGCCGGGAAGTCCTGGGCATCGTCGGAAAGGGCGTTACCTATGACAGCGGCGGTCTCTCCTTAAAGAGCCACAAGGGACTAGAATTTATGAAAAGCGATATGGCCGGGGCGGCTGCTGCCGTCGGTGTCATTCGGGCCCTCATGCTGCTTCGCTATCCGGTCAATGTGCTGGCCGTTTTGCCCCTCGTTGAAAATATTCCTTCCGGCATGGCTTATCACGTCGACGACATCTTGACCATGTATAACGGCAAGACCGTTGAAGTCAAGAATACCGATGCCGAAGGGCGGCTCATTTTAGCCGACGCGTTAACCTATGCTCAGGAAAAAGGGGCGACGCGCCTCATCGACCTGGCGACCCTGACCGGCGCCTGTGTGACGGCCTTGGGTTCGGTGCGGACAGGCATGGTCGGCAACGATCAGGAATGGATGAACCGCTTCTTTAAGGTCGCGACGGAAGCCCATGAAAAGATTTGGCAGCTGCCGGCTGATGAAGAATATGAAAGCCTTTTGAAAAGCAGTGTAGCCGACATGAAGAACGTCGGCGGTCCTGAAGCCGGGGCGATTACGGCCGGTCTCTTCTTGAAGCAGTTCGTAAAGGACGGGACGCCGTGGATCCACCTCGACATCGCCGGTCCTGCTTTCCGGGAAAAGGCCGATGAAACGGGATTTGTCGGCGCCACCGGCGTCGGTATTAAGTCGATTCTGCACTTATTGCAGGGAGGTGTACCGTGATAGTTGATCTTCATATGCATACGACCTGCTCGGACGGTGTCTATACGCCGGAACAGCTGACCAAGATGGCCGTCGATGCCGGGCTCGACGTCATCGCTATTTCTGACCACGATACGGTGGCAGCTTATGACGGCAGTCATACCTTCGCCGCAGGAATCAAGGTCATCCCGGCCATTGAAATAAGCTCTGAATGCGACGGCGAAGATGTCCATATTTTAGGCTACGGGATCAATACCGACGATGAAGCCATGCTTTCCTACTGCCGCGAATTTAAGCAGCGGCGCTTCGACCGGGCCATGGAAATCGTCGACCGTTGCCTGAAAAACGGCTATGACATCGACCGCAAGGTCGTCGAAGACATGGTTCATAAGGGCGGCACCGTCGGCCGTCCCCATATCGCCCGCATGCTCGTCGAAAAAGGCTATTTCCCTGATGTAAAGACCGTCTTTGACAAGGTTCTCTATCATGGCGGCCCCCTCTACGTACCCTATACGCGGCGGACCATCGACGAATGCGTGGCCCTCATCCGCAAGGTCGGGGGACTGGCCGTCTTAGCCCATCCGGGCCTCTTGAAGCGGACTTTGGATGAAGTCCTGACTCATGATTTTGACGGTGTCGAAGTGTACCATCCCAAGAACCGCGGCCGTTTCGACGAATTTTTGGAATTAGCCAAAAAGCGCAATTGGTATATCAGCGGCGGCTCCGATTTTCACGGGACCGTCGGCCGTTTCCCGGAAAAGCTCGGCATCTTTACCGTCGATGCTGAAAAGGTACAGGCTTTGTTGTCTCACGCAACCTAATAAAGGCAGGTGACAGACATGGAAGTTGTCGGTTTTATCGGCGCCAGCGGGACGGGGAAAAGCCACCATGCCCTGGTCGTCGCCTACGATCACGATATTCAGACGATCATCGATGACGGACTCCTCATCGATCACAACCGCATCGTTGCCGGCCGGTCGGCCAAGGATGAAACGAATCGCCTCAAGGCCGTGCGCCGCGCCGTATTCAATAACCCGGACGACGCCGCTGCCATGAAGGCAGCCTTAGCCAAAGCAGCTCCTGAAAAACTGCTCATCCTGGGAACGTCGCGGCACATGATTCACCGCATCTGCGAAGCCCTCGAGCTTCAGGAACCGTCGCGGTTCATCCGCATTGAAGACGTCTCGTGCTCGGAGGAAATCGAAAAGGCTCAAAGTATCCGCATCAAAGAGGGAACGCATATCATCCCCGTGCCGACGATGGAGCTGAAACCCCATTTTCGCGGCTATCTTTTGGATTCGATCCGTTCTTTCTTTTATGACAACAACGGCAAGAAATTGTCGCCCTTCGAGCGTTCCGTCGTTCGTCCCATCTTCAGTTATTATGGGAAACTGACGTTTTCCAACGACGTCCTTGAAAGCCTGGTCCGCCATGCTTTGAGTCAAAATGAAGGCGTGACCAAGGTCAATCGCCTGAAAGTGGCTATCAACTATAACTCGACGCGCAACGGTCTGGCTATTATCTTGTCCCTGACCATTGCCTACGGAGAAAATATAAAGAAACTCATGAGCCGCATCCGTCGCGATATCCAGCACGAAGTGGAATATACGACGGGCATGGCTGTGGAAATCCTCAAGATTACTGTGCGCGACATTTCACCGCAGCCGCCGGAAGAGGAATCATAGAGGGTATCACCTGAAAAGGGCTGCTGACGGCAGCTCCTTTTTCTTGACAGCCTGAATCGGCGGACGGTATAATAAGGTGAAGCATGTGACTGACGGAAGTGGAGTTACCACGGGGAGCATGATTCATAAGAGCCGACCGTCTGGGCGAAACGTTCCAGAAGTGTCGGTATTTTTTTATTTTGGGTCTATCAGGAGGTATCACGATGAACGAACTGAAATTAAAATACGGCTGCAACCCGAACCAGTCGTCGTCCCGGGTATATATGAAGGATGGCAGCGCCCTTCCTTTTACGGTCCTTTGCGGCCGCCCCGGCTATATTAATTTGCTCGACGCCTTTAACAGCTATCAGTTGGTCAAGGAATTGAAAGAAGCGACAGGCCTTCCGGCAGCGGCTTCCTTCAAGCACGTCAGCCCGGCCGGCGCCGCCGTTGCCACGGAGATGAGTGATACCCTGAAGAAGATATATTGGGTCGATGATCTGAAACTGTCGCCCTTGGCCACGGCCTATGCCTGCGCCCGCGGTGCCGATCGCATGAGTTCTTACGGCGATTTCGTTGCCCTCTCCGATGTCTGCGACGTCGAAACGGCAACCCTCTTGAAGCGAGAAGTATCGGACGGCGTCATTGCTCCCGGCTACAGCGACGAAGCCCTGGCTATTTTAAAGACTAAGAAAAAGGGCAATTACTGCGTCCTTCAGATTAATGCCGATTACAAGCCCCAGCCTGTCGAATCGAAAGAAGTCTACGGCGTCACCTTTGAACAGGAACGAAATGAAGCCAAGATCACGGCCGATATGCTGCAGAACATCCCTACGCAGAACAAGGACATCCCGGCGGCTGCTCAGCGCGATCTCATCATCGCCCTCATTACCTTAAAATACACCCAGTCCAACTCCGTCTGCTACGTAAAAGACGGCATGACCATCGGTGTCGGCGCTGGTCAGCAGTCCCGCGTCCACTGCACCCGTCTGGCCGGCAATAAGGCCGACGTCTGGTGGCTCCGTCAGAACCCGAAAGTCTTGAACCTGCCCTTCCGCGACGACGTCCGTCGTCCGAATCGGGACAATGCCATCGACGTCTACATCTCCGACGATTACGAAGACGTCTTGGCCGACGGTATCTGGCAGGATCTCTTTACGGAACAACCGCAGCCCCTTACGCGGGAAGAAAAGAAGGCTTGGATTGCCCAGCTCCACGGCGTAGCCCTTGGCAGTGATGCTTTCTTCCCCTTTGGCGACAACATCGAACGGGCTCATCGCAGCGGCGTCGATTACATCGCCCAGGCCGGTGGTTCGATCCGCGACGACAATGTCATCGAAACGTGCGATAAATATGGAATTGCCATGGCTATGACCGGCCTGCGCCTCTTCCATCATTAAACCGAATACCCTTGCAGCTATTGTAAGATCGTGTGCTTGAAAACTTCGGGCCCATGGTGAGACTTCCTGTCGTCACCGTGGGCCCTTGTTTTATATAACATTACCCTTGATGATGAGGAAGGGGAATCGTATTTTCTTCAGATTGTTTTGCCAAGGTTCCTCTGCGGCGATATAATGAACATATATTATAATAGATACATAAGGAGGGAATTCTATGACACAATATAGGTCGGTCTGCCCCTATGACTGTCCCGACGCCTGCGGTCTCTTAGTAAACGTCGAAGACGGTCGCGTCGTTTCGGTGAAGGGCGATGAAAGCCATCCCTTTACGCGGGGGACGATGTGCCCCAAGATGGCTCACTATGAACGGACGGTCCATTCGCCGCGGCGACTGACGACGCCTTTAAAGCGGACGGGAGCGAAGGGGAGCGGAGAATTTGAGCCCATCTCTTGGGATCAGGCCCTAGATGAAATCGCAGCTTCGTGGAAACAAATTATCGCCGAAAAGGGACCGGAAGCTATCTTGCCCTACTCCTACGCCGGCACCATGGGCATCGTCCAGCACGATGCTCTGCATGGCTTGTTTTATCGGCTAGGTGCGTCGGAACTCGACCGGACGATTTGCGCACCGGCCAAGGGGCAGGGGTTCAAAGACGTCATGGGCGGTACCTTGCCGACGGCGCCCCAGGAAGCGCAAAACAGCGACGCCATCTTCTTGTGGAGCATTCACATGATGGCCACCAATATCCACTTCAAACACGACGTCGACGCTGCTCGGGAAAGGGGAGCCGTCATTTGGTGCATCGATACGTACCGCACCAAGACGGCCGATTTGGCTGATCATTTCGTCGCCATTCGCCCCGGTACGGACGGTGCCCTAGCTCTCGGTATGATGCACGTCTTGGTTAGAGACGGGCTGACCGACGAAGCCTTTCTGTCTGAAAAAGTCCTCGGTTGGGAGGAACTGAAAGAAAAAGTCATTCCTCGCTATACGCCGGAAGAAACGGAAAACATTACCGGCGTCCCGAAGGCTGTCGTCGAAGAATTGGCTCAGGCCTACGGCAAGGCGCGGGCGCCCTTCATTCGTCTGGGAAGCGGCCAGTCCCGCTACCGCAACGGGGCGATGACGACGCGGCTCATCACCTGCCTTCCGGCCGTCGTCGGCGCTTGGGGAAAACGAGGCGGGGGAATCTTGACCTCAGCCGGCGCGTCTTCGGCCTATGATAAGAGCATCGTTACGCGTCCCGACTGGAAGAAACCCGGAAAACGTCTGGTCAACATGTGCCGTATCGGTCAGGCCCTTACGGAAGACGACAGCATCCAGAGCCTCTTCGTCTATTCGTCGAACCCGGCCTGTACGGCACCGGATCAGAATGCCGTCCTAAAGGGCCTTTCGCGGGACGATTTGTTCACCGTCGTCCACGAACGCTTCATGACTGATACGGCCCGCTACGCCGACATTATCTTGCCGGCGACGACGTCTCTAGAGCACGATGACGCCTACTATTCTTACGGTAACTATACGATCCAGTGCGGCTATGCCGTCATCGAACCTCTCGGCGAAAGCCGGTCCAACTGGCGTCTTGCCTGTGATCTGGCCAAGTCTCTCGGCATTACCGATCCCTTTTACGACCAGTCCGAACGGGACCTCGTCGATAAACTCATCACCTCGACGGTAAAATGGCCCCTTCCCGTCGATCAGGACTGCCTGCGCTCAGGCCGGCCGACACCCCTTCCCATGCCGGAAGACTATCAGACGACTTTTGCGACGCCGTCGGGAAAGATCGAAATTCGCAACGATGCCTTGACACCGGCATTGCCCGATTATATGCCCCTTGATCCCGATGAGGGAAAACTGGCCTTCGTCAACGGCGCCGATATGCGCATCCTCGATTCATCCTTTAATGAACGGGATGAATTGACGGCCAGCCATACGATGGACCTCTTCGTCCACCCTGAGGATGCCGACCGCTACGGCCTCGCTGACGGTGAGTTCGTGACCCTCAGCAATAAAAGAGGGCAGGCCGACTTTACGGTCCGTATCAGTGACCGTACCGTCCCGGGCCAGGTCGTCAGCGAAGGCGTATGGTGGCGCGAACGCGTCAAAGGCGGCGGCGCGTCGGTCAACGTCCTTACCAGCCAGCGTCTGACCGATGAAGGCCGGGGCAGTACTTTTTATGACGTCCGCGTCAATCTGACAAGTAAAAATACTTGACAGAGTAGACCGATTCCGGTATACTGTCAAAGTACGCTGTTTGAAAGGCGGTGAAGCCATGCTTGAAGATGTAGTCCGTAAGGGACGGCTCCTCGATTTGTACGGGCCGTTATTGACGGAGAAGCAGCGGCGCTGTATGGAAATGTATTTCGATATGGACCTGTCCTTGAGTGAAATCGGGGAAGAACTGCAGATTTCCCGTCAAGGCGCTTACGACATGCTCAAGCGCGCTTCCCATTCGCTGGAAAGCTATGAACAGCGGCTTCGGTTGCTGGCCCGCTTCGATGCGGTCCGGGAACAGATCGATGAAGTCCAGAACCTGCTTGAAGGTCAAGGACCCGGCGATATTGAAAGAGCTAAACAACTTTTACATGAAATAGATTTATAAAAGGAGGCCCCTCATGCCATTTGAAAGTCTGTCCGAACGATTCCAGGCGGCCTTTAAAAAGCTTCGCGGCAAAGGGAAGCTTTCTGAAGAGGATGTCAGTGAAGCGCTGAAAGAGATGCGCCGCGCTCTGCTCGAAGCGGACGTCAACTTTGCCGTCACCAAAGACTTTATTAAGAAGGTCAAAGAAAAAGCCGTCGGTGAAGAAGTCTTCGGCAGCTTGAATGCGTCGCAGACGGTCATCAAAATCGTCCGCGATGAATTGACGGAACTCCTCGGCGGGACCCAGAGCCGGATTACCATTGCGCCGAAACCGCCGACGATCATCATGCTCGTCGGTCTCCAAGGGGCCGGTAAGACGACGACGGCAGCTAAGCTCGCCAAAAAACTGAAGTCTCAAGGCAAGAGCCCGCTCATGGTAGCAGCCGACGTCTATCGCCCGGCGGCTATCACCCAGCTGCAGGTCCTCGGTCAGGAACTGGATATGCCCGTTTACACCGAAGACGGCAGTAAGGACCCCGTTGCCATTGCCCAGCATGCTATTCCCTATGCGACCAGCCATTTGCGCGACGTCGTTATCATCGATACGGCCGGGCGCCTTCATATCAACGAAACCTTGATGGATGAATTGATTCACATTAAAGAAAATGTTCATCCTCATGAAATTCTCTTAGTCGTCGACGCCATGACTGGTCAGGATGCCGTTACGGCGGCTTCTGCCTTCGATAAAGCCCTCGGTATCGACGGCATGATTATGACCAAGCTCGACGGCGATGCCCGCGGCGGGGCCGCCTTGTCCATCAAGGCCGTCACGGGCAAACCTATCAAATTCATCGGTGTCAGCGAAAAGCTCGACGGCATCGAAGAATTTCATCCCAATCGTTACGCATCGCGTATCCTCGATTTAGGCGACGTCGAAACGATCATCGAAAAAGCCCAGGCTGCTTTCGATGAAGAGTCCATGGAAAACATGAAGAAGACCATGAAGAGCGGGTCTTTCACCTTCGATGATTTCCTCTCCCAGCTTCAGATGATTAAGAAGATGGGCAACATGGGCAGCTTACTTAGCCTCATTCCCGGCATCGGGAAGTACAAGAAAGAACTCGACAAGGTCGATATGGACGGCAAGGAATTCAAGCGAATCGAAGCCATCATCACGTCCATGACGGCTCAAGAACGGTCGAGTGCCAACCCCAAAATGCTGATTAAGGACAGCCGTAAGCGCCGCATCGCTAAGGGCAGCGGTACTCGTGTCCAAGACGTCAACCGCCTCATCAAGCAGTTCATGGAAATGCAGAAGATGATGAAGCAGGCCAAGAAAGCACAAAAGAGTAAACGACGGGGTTTTATGCCTCGTCTGCCTTTTTAAATGGATTTCCCGATTTATCGTGGAAATAAGATATTCTGACAAGGAGGTGATTTTCAATGATTAAAATTCGTTTGGCCCGTTTAGGTGCTAAAAAGAAACCGATCTACCGCGTTGTCGTTGCTGATTCCCGCAATGCTCGTAACAACGGTCGTCCCGTTGCAACCCTCGGCATGTACGATCCGTCCAAAGACATGGATACTCGTCTGACCGTCGATGCAGAAGCTGCAGTAGCTTGGCTCGGTAAAGGCGCACAGCCGACAGATACGATCCGTTCTATCTTCAAGAAAGCTGGCATCATGGCCCAGTTTGAAGCATCCAAAAAGTAAGTGAGGCTGGATACTATGGAAGAATTGATTGCGTGTATCGCCCGGTCTCTGGTAAAGAATCCGGAAGCGGTTACAGTTACCAAGATTCAAAAAAAAGGCCTCGAAGTCTATCAGCTTCATGTCGCACCCGAAGATATGGGCAAAGTCATTGGCAAGCAAGGTAAAATTGCGAAAGCATTGCGCCTTGTTGTCAAGGCTGCGGCAGTGAAGGCGAATAAGAAAGTATCAGTGGATATCGTATAGGAGGTACCATGGATCAGATTACATTGCGCATTCCCGTTGCCGTTAAGGCAAAAGTCACACAGTCCCTTAAGGACCGTATCCTCAAGAATGCCGATCAGGCCCTGAGTGATATCGATCGGGAAATGCAGAACCTGGAATTCCAGGCTAAACGCATGATGACCGAACAGGCCAAAATCGATGCCCAGGGACTTATTTCCCTGCGTGCGCAAGTAGAAGAACAGAAACAGCGTCTCGTCTCGGCTCGAGCTAAAGCTCAGCACGACCGCGAAGAAGCAGAACACCTTACAATCGATTCCGAAATCAGACAAGGTACACTCGAACAGACTGTCGTTGTCAATGTCGGCGATGATTTGGAAAAATTGATGGGAACTGAAATCTTGCTTGAAGACGGCAAGATCATTTCTATCCGCCAATAGAATACGATGGCTGACTTAGATTTTTTTACAATCGGTCAAATCGTTGCCCCGCACGGCGTGCGGGGTGATGTTCGTATTTATCCCGATACGGACTTTCCGAACCGATTCCTCAAGATGAAATACGGCTATATCGACGGCAAGAAGTATGAAGTACAATCCGCTCGTCTTCATAAGCGGGTCGTCCTCATGAAATTTGTCGGTGTCGATGACCGCAATGCCGCTGAAAGGCTCCTCAAAAAAGACCTTCAGGTACCGCGGGAAGACTTGGTACCCCTTAAAAAAGGGCAGCATTACATCTACGATCTCATCGGCTCTGTCGTATACGATCTTGAAGAACATGAACTGGGAAAACTTACAGACGTCCTGCGCACGGGCAGCAACGATGTCTACGTCGTCACTGCTGATGACGGAAGGGAAACCCTTTTTGCGGCCATTCCCGACGTCGTCAAATCCGTCGATGTGAAGGAGAAGCGAATCGTCGTCGATCCGCCGGAGTGGGTGGACGAATGAGAATCGACATTATCTCACTCTTTCCGGAGCTGATCGAAGCCTTTTTTCAGCACAGCATCATCGGCAGAGCCCGGGCAGCCGGTCTGTTGGATCTGGATGTGACCAATCCTCGTAACTTCACGTATGACCGTCACCACATGGTCGACGATACCATCTATGGCGGCGGCTGCGGTATGCTCATGAAAGCGGCTCCGCTCTATGCGGCCGTCGAAGCCGTGCGGAGAGAGGTCCCGCGGCGGCGTATCATTTTCATGGGTCCCGCCGGAAAGCCCTTTGATCAGGCGAAAGCACGCGAGCTGGCGACATACGACCAGCTTATTTTGCTATGTGGCCACTATGAAGGCGTCGACTACCGCGTCGAAGAAGACCTGGCCGATGAAACCATTTCCGTTGGCGACTACATCCTGACCGGCGGCGAACTTCCGGCCATGACCGTCACCGACGCTGTAGCCCGCATGATACCGGGCGTCCTCGGTGCCGCCTCGGGAGCGGCTGACGATTCTTTCTATTCGTCGCTCCTCGAATGCCCGCAGTATACGAAGCCGGCCGTCTTTCGCGGCATGGCTGTGCCGGAAGTCCTGCGAAACGGCGACCACGCCAAGATCGAAGCATGGCGCCGAACGGCGTCCCTTTCAAGGACCTTGGACCTTCGGCCGGACCTTCTCGAACACTGCGAACTGTCACCGAAAGATGTGGAAATACTGAACAAATTAAAGGGAGACAAGCGATGAAAAAATCCCCTTTATATGTAGGATTGGTTCATTATCCCATATACGATAAGAACTTTAACGTCATTACGACGGCCATTACCAACTACGACCTGCATGATATTTCGCGGTCGTCAAAGACCTATGGCATAAAAAAATATTTCATCATCCACCATGTGCCGGCACAACTGGACATGGTCCACAAGATTATGGGCTTTTGGGAAAGTGATACCGGCCGTAATTATAACGGCTATCGCACCCAGGCCTTCGACATCGTCGATATCCGCCCTTCCATCGGGGCGGCCGTCGAAGCCGTAACCGAGGCGGAAGGCAAGAAACCTTACGTCGTTACGACCGATGCCCGGACCTATTCCAACACCATTTCCTATAAGGCACTGCGCCAAAAGCGGGAAGAAGAGGATACGCCGATTCTCCTGCTTTTTGGGACAGGGTATGGTATGACGAAAGAAACGATGGAAAAATTTGATTTCATCCTGGAGCCAATTTACGGAGCTGGGGAATATAACCACTTATCCGTCCGCTCGGCCGCAGCGATCATCTTAGACCGCCTGGCCGGCGAGGCTTGGTGGACATAAAGGGAGGCATTTGAATGTCTGGACATTCTAAATGGGCAAATATTAAACGTAAAAAAGGGAAAAACGACGCCATCCGCGGCAAGATTACGACCAAAATCGGCCGTGAAATCACCATTGCCGTCCGCATGGGCGGTCCGGACCCGGTCGGCAACATGCGTCTGAAGCTGGCCCTCCAAAAAGCAAAAGAAAACAACATCCCGAAAGATAACATCAAGCGGGCTATCCAAAAAGGCGCCGGTGCTACGGAAGGCCAGAACTACGAAGAAATCGTATATGAAGGCTACGGCCCGGCAGGCGTTGCCGTTACGGTCAACGTCCTCACCGACAACCGCAACCGCGCCGCTGCCGACGTTCGCCACGAATTTTCCAAATCCGGCGGCAACCTCGGTGCTACGGGCTGCGTCAGCTGGATGTTCCACAACACGGGCCTCTTCGTCGTCGCCCGCGATAAGGCTGACGAAGATCAGATCATGGAAGTCGCTATCGAAGCCGGTGCCGATGACGTAAAAGTCTCCGAAGAAGACTACGAAATCATCACTACGCCGGAAGCCTTCGATGCCGTTGAAAAAGCCCTGGCTGACAACAACATCGAAACGGACCATGCGTCGATCACCATGATTCCGGAAAACACGATCAAGTTGACCGGCGAAGATGCCGAAAAAATGGAACGCTTCATCGACGCCCTCGATGACATCGACGACGTCCAGGACGTGTACCATAACGCAGAACTTCCGGAAGACGAAGAATAAAACAAGTAAAACAGCAAACAGCGCCTGCCTCATTTCTATAAATGGGACAAGCGCTGTTTTTGCGTGTGGGATTTTTGTAATGGCCGATACCATTAAGATCATTCACCTATGGGGGCTACACTTGTGATTTGGCCAGGTACAGTAGAAAGCGATACGGACCATTTTCGCGGCATCACGAAAATGGTCCGTGTTGATGATTTCTTTATTATTCCTCTGTAACTCCTACTTTCCCTATGAATCGTCTAAATAGTAAAAACTGCGTTTTTTATAATTTCAATTTTGCGAGATTATAAAAATGGCCATTTTTACTATTTCATTTTTCTGAGATTGTAAAAAATGTACAATTTACGATTTGGCTAGAATACAAAAAATAGTCTTGTGAACCGATGGTCGCAAGACTATTTTTTTATAAAGTCCGAAAAGGTTTGAGTAGCCTGCATCGATTCATAAATATCAATTTACCTTGGGCAGGATTTTACGAGTGGCTGTCGAAATTGTGAGGTATATGGAATGAGGGAGATCGGCTTATTTTTTTTGAGAAAGAGGTGGAGACTGTGTTTCGGAAAATTGTCTTGTTGTTGATGATGCTGGCCTTTTACTGTGTGAGTGTTTTGGCCGGGAATATGGTTGAGGTGGATCGGGCGGTGCTGAAGATTCCTAAGACGGCTAATTTATCGACCCATGTTGACTTTTATGAGGGGAAACAGAGGGTACGTTTTGCCGGCGGCCGCGTCTATGGCGATAAGTCCGTTCATTTTATGTGCGTCAATAAGGGCGGATCTGCGTTGTGGTCCATGGATACGCCCTTAGAATCGTCCGATGCCTATCGCGCTTTTACTATCGTCCAGTATCAGGATGAAGAGACGGGACGGTATTTCTATGGAATCTTATGCTGGAACTCGATGGATACCCGCTATCGAAGCTACCTCTTGGGCCTCAACAAGGACCGGACAAAGATGAATGAATATATCAACAGCGATAATTTCAGGGAGCACCGAGAGTTACAATTGCAATCGGGCCTTTTTGAAAAAAACGGATCCCTCTATGTGTGGTTCATCGATTGGGATGTAAGATCACAGGTGCCGCCGGTCTATTATAAATTGAAGTGGTCCGAAGCCGATCAATGGATAGGCTATGACTACGTCGGGACCCAGCGGCCGTAAAATGTCCGGCGGCAAGAAGCCGTTACCGGATGAGGGAGCTTCTGGCGGCGTTAGTCTTTTGGAAAGGGAGGGGAATCTTTATGATTAAAAATATATTCCGGGCCTGCGTATTTTCAGTGGCCTTACTGATTGGCGGTATGGCCTCGGCCTATCATGCCGACCTGACGTCGGCTGTCAATCTTGGAATGGTCAAGTCCTACAGCCGTTCGGCCATTAACGTCATCGATGACGACGGCTCCGTCTATACCTTCGTCTATGACAACCGTCCCGATTCGGACTGGGGCTTTTGGAAGCAGGAAGACGACGACCACTGGCATCAATGGGCCTTTGGCGTACAGCAACCGTCTCATCTGGAAGAGTTGGCCAGCTGTGGTTTTTATGCCCTGAAAGATTTAGGAAAATTATAGGCCTTTTACAAGGGCTTGAAAAGCAAGGAAGGAAATGATAACCGATGAATCAGATGGAATGGGATCGCATGATGGATCAAAAACTATATAACCCTTTTAAGGTCGGTGATGGAAGTTTCGAGCGCGTCCATGCAGCTCAGCGCCGGTTTAATGCCTCCGATGACTTGAATGATAAGGAAGCGTTCGAAGCGCTGAAAAAGTGTTTTGCCGAGGCTCCTGACGACATGGTCTTGTTGGCGCCGGTCTACTTCGACCACGGTGATCGAATCCGCTTTGGCCGCCACTTCTTTGCCAATACGGGTCTCACCATCTTGGATGAACATGACGTCACCTTTGGCGACAACGTCTTTTTGGCGCCTCACGTCAGTATCTACACGGCAGGTCATCCCATCGATGCCGAAGTGCGCAATACCAGCCTCGAATATGCCAAGCCTGTCACCATCGGCTCTGACGTCTGGATCGGCGGCAACGTCGTCATCAACCCCGGCGTCACCATCGGCGACGACGTCGTCATCGGCTCGGGCTCCGTCGTAACCCGCGACATCCCCAGCCATGTTATCGCCGCCGGAAATCCCTGCCGCGTCATCCGTCCCATTACCGACGAAGATCATGACAACTGGCATAAACAGTGGGACGAATACAAAAAAGCAGCAGCGGAATATCTTTCGCGATAACTCCGTAAAGACTCGGTGGGATTGAAAATATATTTTTAAACAGAAATTCTATGACCATACAAACATCTCTCGAGCCTTGAAACTTGGATGGCGGCGCTAAACGGGATGCGTCTTGCAAAAGATTAACGAATTTATTTTTAGGATAAGACTGAATTTTCAAGACTATCCAGTTCATGCCGCTGCACCAAGAGCGATGACTCGGGAGAAATTCTATTTATTAAAAAGGTTGTGAAATTATGAAAATACGTCGATTATTTCCTATTTTATTGACGGTCGGTCTGATGATGACGGCCGGTGTTGCCTTTGCCAGCCATACAGCAGGGCTGCAGCCAACCCAGGGGACAAGGGTATTTTTTGAGAAACCCCAGAAAGAAAGTGTGCCGGCCCTCTCCAATAAGGCCATTGAAAGTGAACTGCAAATGACGGCAAGCCAGCAAAAGGAGACTTCCTATTACTACCATTATGTCGATCTCAATAACGATGGAATTACCGATGCCCTAGTCCTTGCCGTAGGCCCCTATACATCTGGAAGCGGCGGCAATACTATGTTTTGGCTGTCTCCGGATACAAAAGGGAAGTGGCAGATGCAGCAAAAATGGACCCTCGTCCATACACCTGTCATGCTGACCGGAAACGACGTAAATGGCTATAAAGGCATCGTCGTCCGTCGTGCCGGCGGCGGAGCCACCCCGGCCTGGATCCTCCTGACCTATCAAAATGGCCAGTATACAACGGTGAATGACGGTATCATCCTGCCATTTTCGACGAAAAAATAAAGCGTAGCGGATAAATTCCCAATGTCGAATAAATGGCACTATTTGATGAAATTCTCAATTATATGAAAACCTAGGTGCTTTCAAGATGAAGCAGAGATGATGACACAGTGTATCCCTGCTTCATTTGAACCACATGGCAAGCATGTGGTGTATGAAAATGTGTAAAAGTAGTATAATAAAGATAGTCATTTTGATGGGATAAAGGGATATTTCGCCCCGCTAAAGTGACTGAGCCGTTCTTCAAAGTTTATAGCAGTAATTATCAATATAAATCGGCGAAAAATGGCAAAAATAAAATCCGCCCCGCAAATTGTAAATTTGATGGCGTAGTTAAGCCATCCGTAAGGAGTGCTGTTAGAAACCATAATCTCCGTAAGGGGCCTGTTTTTGAACGCGCAATAGCCATGGATTTTTATGAATCCATGGCTATTTTTTATCTTGTTCGTTTTGTTATTAGCTATGAATGAATCAATTAGAAATAGGTTTGTCTTTTAGTATTTACCGTGTATCTCGCAAAATAGGGCAGATTATGATACGATAAATAATATGTAGATTAATAGAGGTTTTTTGTAATAGGGTGAAATTTTTAGAGATTTAACTTGTCGGTAACTTGCTGGAGTAAGGGGAATGAGGTCAAAAATGGCGTCATTGTCAGATAATTTAACTTGCCGGTAACTTGCTGGAGTGAGTGTAATGAGGTCAAAAATGGCGTCATTGTCAGATAATTTAACTTGCCGGTAACTTGCTGGAGTAAGGGGAGTGAGGTCAAAAATGGCGTCATTATCGGATAATTTAACTTGCCGGTAACTTGCTGGAGTGAGGGTAATGAGGTCGAAAATGGCGTCATTATCGGATAATTTAACTTGCCGGTAACTTGCTGGAGTGAGGGCAATGAGGTCAAAAATGGCATCATTGTTGGATAATTTAACTTGCCGGTAACTTGCTGGCGTGCACGGATTCCTACTGGAATTGGTATTGCCGTAAATCTATTTTCCTATTGAGGCCGGTAGGAAAAAACAAAGAAGGAAGGAAAATGGAAATCTATGAAGCAGTTAGATAAGTTAGTGCAAGAATTGTGCAATTTACCGACTGAAACACCTTGGGTAGAGTTTAAGCACAATAACTATGATGCGGATATGATCGGAAAAGATATTAGTGCGTTAGCCAATGGCGCAGCATGGAAGGAAAAGTCATATGCTTATATGGTCTGGGGAATCGATGATGAATCACATAATATAGTGGGGACTGATTATAATTTGCAGACTATGAAAAAAGGTGACCAAGAACTGGAAAATTGGCTTCGAAGTTTGTTATCAGATAATGCCGTTTTCGAGTTTCATAGTGCCATGTGTGAGGGTAAATCTGTAGGAATCTTAATCATCAATAGAGCCATGTATCGGCCGGTAACCTTTAAAAAAGTGGATTATATACGAGTCGGTAGTTATACGAAAAAACTTGATGATTACCCTTCTATTCAAGGAACTGTCTGGGATAAGATTCGCAATCAAAAATTTGAGGATCAATATGCACAAACAGATTTGAATGAAGAAGAGATTGCTCAAGCTCTGAATTATATAACTTATTTTGATTTATTAGAAAATAAATTACCGTTACCCAATAATTTATCTAATGTCCTCTATTATATGTCCCAGGCTAATCTTATCGTAAAACAGGACAATGGGCTATATGGTATCACTAACTTGGGAGCACTTTTGTTAGCAAAAAAATTATCGTATTTTAAAAAATTAAAACGTAAAATGTTGCGTGTAGTTCAATACAATGGTTCCAATAAGATGGATTTATTACGTGATGAAACTTTTGATAAAGGGTATGCAGCTATATTTGAAGACTCGATTCAATTCATTGAAGCTTTGACCCCTATGAAAGAAGTCATTACCAATGGCATTCGTAAACGAAAAACCGCCTATCCGACTACGGCTATTCGTGAAATATTGGCTAACTCGTTAATTCATCAGGACTTTTCAATTTCGGGGACAGGGCCGTTAGTGGAAATTTTTGATAATCGAATTGAAATAACCAATCCGGGAGCTCCGTTAATAGATATAATGAGAATTATTGATACACCACCTAAGTCAAGAAATGAAAAATTAGCCTCATTGATGAGGGAATTAGGTATTTGTGAAGAAGTTGGAAGCGGTTGGGACAAGGTTATTTTAAGCTGTGAACTAATGCAATTGCCGGCCCCTAGAATCGAAATATTTGAGGATGCTACGCGGGTTACTATTTTTTCAGAAATTAAATTTTCTGATTTGACCTTAGAAGACAGGTTGTGGGCCTGTTACTTACATGCCTGCATTAAATATGTACAAGGAGAACAGATAAGTAATCATACCTTGAGAGAGCGGTTTGGTTTGAAACAAAGCGGATCTGGAAGTATTTCACGATTAATAAAGGAAGCGGTAAAACAAAATTATATTAAACCCGTGGACCCGGATACGGCCCCGAGGTATATGAAATATATTCCTTCTTGGGCTTGATTTTGCAAGTGTAGATTGTCAGATGCGAAAGAGCCATGGATTCATGTACAAACATAAATCCATGGCTCTTTTTTTGGCGCCGAATAGGC